>NZ_CP007130.1:900000-1040503 GCF_000522985.1 Gemmatirosa kalamazoonensis | reverse complement strand
CATGTCGGCGCCGGAGAGCCCGACGCGCGCGAACAGGAACGCGACGCGGCTGCGCGCCGTGCCGATGCGCAGATCGCTCGCCATGGCGAGGATCGCGCCCGCGCCCGCGCACGCGCCGTCCACCGCGGCGACGATCGGCAGCGGGCAGGCGCGCATCGCCTTCACGAGGTCGCCCGTCATGCGCGTGAACGCGAGCAGCCCGGCGTCGTCGCCGGCGCGCTTCATGGCGACGAGCGGGCCGATGATCTCGTGCACGTCGCCGCCGGAGCAGAAGTTGCCCTCCGCGCCCGTGAGCACGACCGCGCGCACGTCGCGCGCCTCGCGCAGCGCGACGAACGTGTCGGTGAGCTCGCGATAGGATTCGAACGTGAGGGGATTCTTGCGCTCCGGCGGTCGAACGTGACGACGCCGACGCGTCCCTCGACTCGCCACGCGAAGTGGTGCGGCCAGATGTCGCTCACGGCATCTCTCCTCCGGCGATCGGCAGCGCCACGCCGCTCACGGCGCCCGCCTCCGGCCGGCAGAGCCAGAGGACGGCGCTCGCGACCTCCTCCGGCGTGATGAGCGAGCCGCGCGGCACCGTGCCGACGATCATCGCTCGCGCGTCCTCCTCCGACTTGCCGAGTGCGCGCACCACGTTCGACACCGCGTGCTCGGTCATGTCGGTCGCGACGTAGCCGGGGCACACGGCGTTCACCGTCACGCCGTGCTTCGCCGTCTCGGCGGCGAGCGCGCGCGTGAGGCCGACCACGCCGTGCTTCGACGCGCAGTACGCGGACATCGTCTTGTAGCCGCGGAGCCCCGCCGTCGACGCCACGTTCACCACGCGGCCGGCGCGCGCCCGCAGCATGGCGGGCAGCACCTGCTGCGTGCAGGTGAACACGCCCGTGAGGTTCACGGCGAGCGTGCGGTCCCACAGCTCGCGCGACGTCGCGCCGAACGGAGCCGCCTCCGCCATGCCGGCGTTGTTCACGAGCACGTACGCGTCGCCGCGCTCGTCGCGGGCGCGCGCGAAGCAGGCGCGCACGCTCGCCTCCTCGGCGATGTCGCACTCGAGCGCCGTCACCTGCGCGCCGAGCGCCCGGAGGCGCTCGGCCTGCTGGTCGAGGCGCGCGGTGGAGCGCGCCAGGATGGTGAGGTCGGCGCCGGCGCGGGCCAGCTCGGCGGCGATCGCGGCGCCGATGCCGCGGCTGCCGCCGGTCACGATCGCGTGCTTGCCGCGCAGGTACGGGTCGTCGTTAGGCATGTCGAGGGTCTCCCGGTCCGTCATCGTCCGCCGGCGCGTGCGCGCAGCTCGCGGTCCCAGTGCTGCACGAGCACGAGCTCCTGGCCGCGCTCCTCGACCGGGCGGACGAGGACGAACCCCGCGCCGCCGGGCCGCACGTCGTAGTCCCCCACCCGGCGATCGGCCGCTCGCCACCCGACGTGGCCAGCACCTCGCGACGCTCCGTCACCGCGAGCGACCCGCTCGCCGCCGCGACCGCGGCGGCGAGGAGGCCGCCGCTCGTCTCGGACTCCTGATAGAACAGCCGCCGCCCGTCCGACGCCCACGTCGGCGCGATGCCGCCCGCCGCGGAGATGCGCACGCGCCGGTCGAGCGCGGGGTATGCGCGGACGTACACCTCCAGCTGCCCCGTCTCGTCGGAGCTGTAGGCGAGCCAACGGCCGTCGGGCGAGACCTGCGGGTCCTCGAGGTCGAACGGCGAGCGCAGGAGCGGCGCGCCCGCGGCACCGCCGGCGGAGTCGAGGCGCACGCGCCAGATCTCGTGCCGCCGGGTGCGCTGGTCGATGGCCTCGAAGATCACGGCGCGTCCGTCGTCGACGTACGACGGCGGCGATTGGATGCGGACCCCCTCGGGCGCGGCGTAGAGCCGTTCGGCCGCGCCGCTGCCGTCGCCGGACACCGTCCAGATCTCCGACGGTCCGCGCACGGGGTTCTGCACGTAGACGAGCCGCGTCCCGCCGGGCGCCCACGCGACGTAGCGCACGAGCTGTCCGGCGGTGAGCCGGCTGGGTGTTTCCGACCCCACGTCGTAGACCCACACGTCGGCCGTCGGCGCGTCGGCGCCGCCCGCTTCGGCCACGACGACCGCGACGCGCCGCCCGTCGGGCGACACGTGCGGGTCGAAGAAGCCGCGCGTCTCCGGGAACGTCGCGGTGATCGCGCCGCCGGCGTCGGTGATCGCCAGTCGGCGGCCCGGCACGCCGCGCGTGTACACCAGCGAGCCGTCGTCGGCGAGCGACGCGTTCAGCCCGACGGTCGTCCGGAACGTCAGCCCCTGCGCGAGCGTCACCGACGTCGTCCCGACCCGTCGGCGCCGCGCGTCGAACGGCACCGCCGCGATGCTCCCCGTGACGCCGTCGCGCCGCTCGACGAGGAGCCACGCGCCGCGGGTGCCTAACGGCGCGTATGCGCTCACGTCCAACGGCGTGGTCTCGCCCGTCGCCAGCGACACGAGGCTCAGGCTCGCGGGATTCGCGGCACCGGAGCGAGAGACGGCGTACACGAGCGACGTTCCGTCGGGGAGCGGCCGGGGCATCCAGTGCGACACCTCGCCGCGGGTCGTGTCCACGCGCGTGAGCGGCGTGGGCGTGCCGCCCGTCGCGGGGACGCGCCACAGCCCCTGCTCGGAGCCGAAGACCAGCTCACCCGCGCGCGTCCACGCGATGCCCGAGTGCCACGACCGCACCGTCGCCACGTCGGTCACGTCGCCGCCGCCGACCGACACCGTGCGCAGCGTGAGGCCGACGAAGAACGCCACGCGGCGTCCGTCGGGCGAGAACGCGGGGCTGGCGGCGTCCTCGGTGCCGGCGAGCGGCCGTGGGGCCAGCTCCGCGAGGGGCCGGTAATAGAGCATGCGCCTCGCGCCGGGCGCGGCCGCGCTGAACAGCAGTGCGCCGCCGTCGGGCGCGACGATCACCGGGGCGCTCGACGGCGCGTCGAGCCGCAGCCCCGCCGGCGGCGCGAGGACGAAGCGCGCCGGCGCCGCCTCGGGCCGCGCGAGCGCGCGCCGCCACCCCCACGCCGCGAGGCCTAACGACGCCACGCTCGTCGCGGCCAGCGCGAGCACGAGCGGGTCGCGCCGCCGCCTAACGGCCGGCGCGCGGGGCGGCGCGCCCGGGACCGGCGTGTCCTCGCCCGCCCGCAGCGCCTCGCCGAACTCGCGCGCCGTCTGCCATCGGTCGGCGGGCAGCTTCTCCAGCGCGCGCGCGACCGCCCGCGCGACCGGCTCCGGCACCGCGGGCCGCAGCAGGCGCAGGTCGCGCGGCGTCTCCGTGAGCACGCGCGCCACGATCGCCTGCACCGTCGGCCCGACGTGCGGCGGCTCGCCGGCGAGCATCTCGTAGGCCACGGCGCCTAACGAGTACACGTCCGAGCGCGCGTCGAGCGCGCGGTCGGCGGCGGCCTGCTCGGGGCTCATGTACTGCGGGGTGCCCAACGACAGCCCGGTCTGCGTGACCCGCGCCCCGCCGGCGCGCGACACGGCGAGCGCGATGCCGAAGTCGGCGACGAGCACGTGGCCGTCGCGGTCGAGCAGCACGTTCTCGGGCTTGAGGTCGCGATGCACCACGCCGCGCCGGTGCGCGTGCTCCAGCGCGTCCGCGACCGCCGCGGCGATGCGCACGGCCTCCGCCACCGGCAGCTGCCGCTCGCGATCGAGGCGCGCGCGCAGGCTCTCGCCGTCGACGAACGGCATCGTGTAGAACAGCAGCCCGTCCGCCTCGCCGCTGTCGAACAGTGGGAGCAGGTGCGGGTGCTGCAGCCCCGCCGTCGTCTTGATCTCGCCCAGGAATCGACCGGCGCCGAGCACCGCGCCGAGCTCGGGGTCGAGCACCTTGAGCGCGACGAGCCGGTCGTGCCGCAGGTCGCGCGCGAGGTACACCGTCGCCATGCCGCCGCGACCGATCTCGCGCTCCACGGCGTAGCGGCCGGCGAGCGACGACCGCAGGGGACCGGTGATGGTCATCGTGACGCGCCCCGCCGCCGCTCCGTCTCGCGCTCGAGCTGCACGCGCCCGAGGTAGTACTGGCGCGGCCACTCGACGCCCGCGTAGCCCAGCTCCGCCGCGGCGTGCAGCGTCCACTGCGGGTCGCTGAGGTGCGGCCGGCCGATCGCGACGAGATCCGCGCGTCCCGCGGCGACGATCGCGTTCACCTGGTCGGGCTCCGTCACGTTGCCGACGGCGATCGTCGGCACGCGGGCCTCGTTGCGGATCGCGTCGCTGTACGGCGTCTGCCACAGCCGGCCGAACACCGGCGTCGCGCCGCTCGTCGTCTGCCCCGTGGAGACGTGGATGATGTCGGCCCCCGCGTCGACGAACGCGCGTCCGATCGCCACGGACTCCTCGGCCGTGATCCCCTCCTCGACCCAGTCGGTGGCCGAGACGCGCACCGACATCGGGCGATCGGCGGGCCACGCGTCGCGCATGGCGCGGAACACCTCGAGCGGAAAGCGCAGCCGGTTCTCGAGCGAGCCGCCGTACGCGTCGGTGCGGCGGTTGCTCACCGGCGTGAGGAAGCTCGAGAGCAGGTAGCCGTGCGCCGCGTGCAGCTCGATCATGTCGAATCCCGCGTCGAGCCCCAGGCGCGTCGCGCGCACGAACGCGTCGCGGACGGCGTCCATGTCGGCGCGCGTCATCTCGCGCGGCGGCGGCTGCAGCGCGTTGTACGACACCGCCGAGGGCCCCACGCACTCCCACGCCGCGTCGCTGCCTAACGGCGCGTCGGCGCCCCCGTCCTCCCACGGCAGCCGCGTGGAGCCCTTGCGCCCCGAGTGGCCGAGCTGCAGGCAGATCTTCGCCGGCGTCCACTCGTGCACGAACGCCACCACGCGGCGCCAGTGCGCGACGTGCTCGTCGCGGTACAGCCCCGTGCAGCCGAGCGAGATGCGCGCATCGGGCGACACGCAGACCATCTCCGTCATCACGAGCGCCGCGCCGCCGAGCGCGCGCGCGCCGAGGTGCACGAGGTGGAAGTCGTTCGGCGTACCGTCCACGGCGCTGTACATGTCCATCGGAGAGACGACGATCCGATTCGACAACGTCATCCCGCGCAGCGTGAACGGCGTGAACATCGGCGGGACGGTGAGCGTGGAGCGTGGGGCGTGGAGCGTGAAGCGCTCGTCGGTCCCCTCCACGCTCCACGCTCCACGCTCTACGCTCACTCCGGCGAACCACCGCTCCACGCCCGCGACGTACGACGGGTCCCGCAGGCGGAGATTCTCATGGCTCACCCGCTGGCTGCGCGTGAGCAGCGAGTACGCGAACTGCTCCGGCGGCAGATGCACGTAGCGCCGCACGTGCTCGAACCACTCCATCGAGTTGCGCGCCGCGTTCTGCAGCCGCAGCGCCTCGGTCATCCGCTCGTCCTGGTAGCGCGCGAACGCCGACGCGAGGTCGGTCGTGGACGACAGCTCGCGCGCCAGCACGATCGCGTCCTCCATCGCGAGCTTGGTGCCCGACCCGACGGAGAAGTGCGCGGTGTGCGCCGCGTCGCCGACGAGGACGACGTTGTCGTGGTGCCACCGCGCGGTGCGCACGCGCGTGAACCGCTCCCACGGCGACGCCGCGCGCGCGCCGTTGTACAGCAGCGGGTGCCCGTCGAGCCACTCGGCGAACAGCGCCTCGCACGCGCGTACCGTCTCACCGGCGTCCGCCGCGTCGAGCCCCGCGGCGCGCCACGACCGCTCGTCGCACTCGACGATGAACGTCGACGCCCCCTCCTCGAAGCGGTAGCAGTGCGCCTGGAAGACGCCGTGCGCGTTCTCCACGAAGTAGAACGTGAACGCGTCGAACGGGAACCTCGTGCCGAGCCACACGAACCGGTTCGTGCGCACGTCGAGGTCGGGCGCGAACGCCGCGGCGTGGCGCGCGCGCACCCCGCTGTTCACGCCGTCCGCCGCGACGATCACGTCCGCGTCGGTGAGCCCGATCGCCGCCGGGTCGCCGTCGGGCACCTCCGTGCAGAAGCGGAGGTCGACGCCGAGCTCGCGGGCGCGCTGCTGGAGGATGTGGAGCAGCGTGCGCCGCGCGATGCCGCTGAACCCGTGTCCGCCCGACGTGATGCGGCGCCCGCGGATCACGACGTCGATGTCGTCCCAGTGCGCGAAGTGCTCGGTGATCGCGCGGAACGTCGGCTCGTCGGCGGCGCGGAAGTTCTCGAGCGTCTGATCGGAGAACACGACGCCCCACCCGAACGTGTCGTCGGCACGGTTGCGCTCCACCACCGTGACGTCGTGCGCGGGGTCCGCGCGCTTGAGCAGCAGCGCGGTGTACAGGCCCGCCGGGCCGCCGCCGACGATCACGACTCTCACGGGGTTCATACTACAGGGCAGGAGGGCACGAGGGCAGGAGGGCACGAGAGGCGATGACTCCTGCCCTCCTGCCCTCCTGCCCTCGTGCCCTCGTGCCCTAGCTTCACCGGATGACTTCGACCTCCACGCAGGCGGAGCGAACGCTCCGCGCGGCGAGCTCCGTCGGGACGATCATCGAGTGGTACGACTTCTTCGTGTTCGCGTCGGCCGCGGCGCTCGTGTTCGACCGCGCGTTCTTCCCGCGCGTCGAGCCGCTCGTCGGCGTGCTGCTCGGGCTCATGACCTACGCCGTCGGCTTCGTGACGCGTCCCGTCGGCGGCATCGTGTTCGGCATCCTCGGCGACCGCGTGGGGCGCAAGCGCGCGCTCGTGTGGAGCCTCGTCCTCATGGGGCTCGCGACGGTCGCCGTCGGGCTCGTACCGACGTACGCGACGATCGGCCTCGCCGCGCCGGCGCTGCTCGTGCTTCTCCGACTGCTGCAGGGCGTCGCCGTCGGCGGTGAGGTCGGGGGCGCGCTGCTGCTCGTGACGGAAACGTTGAGCCGCGAGCGGCGCGGCTTGTGGAGCGCGTGGCCGATGATCGGCGGTGCGGTCGGCAACCTGCTCTCCGCCGGCATGCTCGCGCTGCTCGGCGCCACCCTCGGCGAGGCGCGGTTCGTCGCGTGGGGGTGGCGCGTCGCGTTCGTGGCCTCGGGGCTGCTCATCGTCGTCGGCGTGTGGGTGCGGCGGCGCGTCGAGGAGTCGCCGCTCTACCGCGCGTACGTCGCCCGCCGCGCCGGGCGGCCGCGTCTCTCGTTGGGCGGCACGCTCGCCGAGCACTGGCGGGCGATGCTCACGGTGCTGTTCGTGAAGGCGGGCGAGAACGCGCTGTTCTACGTCTTCACGACGTTCTTCGTCGTGTACGTGACGCGCGTGCTGCACCGCCCGCGCGCGCTCGCCCTCGGCGGCACGCTCGTGTCGTCGGTGGTGGAGGTCGGCGCCATCTTCGCCGCGGGGGCGCTCTCGGACCGCGTGGGCCGTCGGCCGGTCACGGCGTTAGGCCTCGCCGGCGCCGCGGTGTGGGCGTTCGTGCTCTTTCCGGTGTGCGCGCGAGGGAGCGAGGCCGCGGTGCTGGGCGCGGCGGCGGTCGGGGGGCTCGTGCACGGCGTCATCGTCGGCGGCATGTCGGCGTTCTTCGTCGAGCTGTTCCCGACCGCGGCGCGCTACACCGGCTTCTCCGTCGGCTACCAGCTCGCCACGGTCGGCGCCGGGGCCGTGGCGCCGCTCATCGGGGTCGCGCTGCTCGGCCGCTTCGGCTCGACGGTGCCGGTGTCGGCGTACGCCGCGGCGATGGCGCTGCCGGGGCTGGTCGCGCTCTGGCGTGCGCGCGAGACGGCGGGCACCGACCTGGCGCGGGTGGCGTGACCGCGCTCCGGCGCGACGACGGTACCGGGCTTGCTGCGCACGGCGGTCGATGTCCTTCCACGACCCGAACTGCACCCAGACCCCCGACGGGACCTTCGTCTTCGAGCGCACCCTCGAGGACGGCCGCCGCATCGCCGCCGTCGTGCTCCCTGAGGACGTCGACGAGATCGCCGGCCCCGCGAGCCCCGAGCCCGACGCGGCCGAGAAGCGGCGGCGCTACGAGGTCGCGCGGCTGCTCGCGGACATCGAGCTGCGGGCGCAGGCGGACGGGGCCTAACGATGCGGCCCTTGCCTTGTGAATGAACCGCAGAGGGCCGCAGAGGGCCGCAGAGAACACCGATGGGGCGAGGTGGCAGGCGAGTACTCTGGGGATCCAAGTGCGATTGCAAAGATCTCGAGATCCTGTTCATCGCCGTTGGATCCCCAGTTGTACTCGCCCAGCACCTCGGACCTGTGGTTCGATCAAAGAGGACAGTCCTCTGCGGCCCTCTGCGTCCTCCGCCGTTCAATATCACTCAGCCGAACACGAAGTACGCCGCGAACAGCAGCGACGCGCCGAGCATCAGCGGGTGCAGCTCGCGCCACCGGCCGCCGAGCAGCTGCACCACCGTGTACGTGATGAACCCGTAGCCGATCCCGTGCGAGATCGAGTACGTGAACGGGATCGTCGCCAGCAGCACGAACGCGGGGATGCCCGTCGCCGCCGTGCGGAAGTCGATGCGCGTCACCTGCGCGCACATCAGGAAGCCGACGATGATGAGCGCCGGTGCCGTCGCGGCGGCGGGCACCACCGCGGCGAGCGGCGCGGCGAACATCGCGAGCGCGAACAGCAGCCCCACGACGATCGAGTGCAGTCCCGTGCGCGCGCCCTCCGCCACGCCTGCCGCCGACTCGATGTACGCCGTCACCGAGCTCACGCCGAACAATCCGCCGATCGACGCCGCGAGCGCGTCGATCGCGAGCACGCGCTTGAGCCCCGGGATGCGCCCCTCGTCGTCCTCGAGCCCCGCCTCCTCGGCGATCGCCGTCGCGGTGCCGATCGTGTCGAAGAAGTCCACGAGCATGATCGGCAGCAGCAGGGCGAGCGCGCCCGGCGCGAGGGCGCCGCGCAGATTCGCCTGCGCGAACGTGTCGAAGCGCGGCGACGCGAGCAGTCCGCCCGCCGGCAGCGACGCGATGCCGAGCGCGAACGCGAGCACCGTGCTCGCCACGATGCCGATCACGATCGCGCCCGTCACGCGCCGCGCGACGAGTGCCGCCGTGAGGCACGTCCCGACGAGGGCGACGATCGCTTCGGGCGCGTGCAGCGACCCGTAGGTCACCGGCGGGAGCACGGCGGTCGGTGTGTGGCCGAGCACCGCGATCGTCCCCGCCGGCACGACGACGAGCCGCGCGTTCACGGCGCCGATGAACGCGATGAACAGTCCGATGCCGACGCCGATCGCGAGCCGCAGGTCGTGCGGGATCGCGCGCATCACCGCCTCGCGCAGGCCGAACAGCACGAGCGCGAGCACCACCAGGCCGTCGAGCACGACGAGCCCCATCGCCGTCTGCCACGAGCCCACCGCGGGCGCGATCTGGAACGCGATGACGGCGTTGAGCCCCATCCCCGACGCGAGCGCGAGCGGGAAGTCGGCCACGACGCCCATGAGGATCGACGCGATCGCCGCCGCGGCCGCGGTTCCCGCCACCGCGGGGACGACCGGCACCCCGGCCGCGGCGAGGATGGACGGGTTCGCGACGAGCACGTACGCCATCGTGAGGAACGTCGCGACGGCGCCGCGCACCTCCGTGCCGACGGTGGAGCCTCGGCGCTCGGGCTGAAGGAATAGGAAGGGCACGAGCGGGGTCTGCGCGGGTACTGAGCGCCGAGGGGGCTCCCCCCCCCACGCCCAACATGGCACGTCGCGACGCGCGGTACCGTACCCAACGAACGCCCGACCCCGCAACGGCGACGCACCCCGTCGTCCGGGCACGCCCCCTGCCCTTTCCCCGCACGAGATCCCCCCGCAATCGCATGGCCGGCGAGGACCCGATGGCGGCACCGCGCAGGGCGAAACCAGAGGACGACGACCCGAACGCGGCGGCGCGCGCGGAGCGGCTCGCGCACTACCAGAAGCGCCTGCTCGAGGAGCGGCGTCTCCTGATCCGTCAGCTCGGGCGCAACGCGGAGCAGTTCGGCGCGGGCTCCAGCGAGTCGGACGGCGATCTGACGAACTACCCGTTCCACATGGCGGACCAGGGCACCGACACCATGCAGCAGGAGACGAGCTTCCTGCTCGCGAGCCAGGAGTCGCGCACGCTCTGGCGGATCGACGACGCGCTGCGCCGCCTCTACCGATCGCCCGAGACGTTCGACGTCTGCGATAACTGCGGCCAGACCATCAGCTTCGACCGGCTCGACGCGATCCCGCAGACGCGCTACTGCGTGGCGTGCAAGGCCCACGCGCCGACACGATAGTCCGACGCATCATCGCCATTGCGTTAACATCATGTCCATCGGCATCGAGACCGATGGAAATCATGGTAACGCAATGGAGATGATGCGTCCCCACGCTCTCGTCGCACTCCTGCTCGCGCCGTCCGCCGTCCTCGCCCAACGCCCGGCGTTCCGCGTCGAGGAGACCACCATCGCCGACGTCCACGCGGCGATGCGCGCGCACCGGCTCACCTGCCGCGCGCTCGTGCAGGCATATCTCGACCGCATCGCGGCGTACGACAAGAAGGGCCCCGCGATCAACGCGCTCGTGACGGTGAATCCCGCGGCGCTGTCGGTCGCCGACTCGCTCGACCGGCGCTTCGCGCGCGAGGGCCTAACGGGACCGCTGCACTGCGTCCCCATGATCGTGAAGGACAACTTCGAGACGGCGGATCTCCAGACCACCGCCGGCTCGCTCGCGCTGCAGGGATGGCGTCCGCCGCAGGACGCGACCATGGTCGCGCGCATCCGCGCCGCCGGGGCGATCGTGCTCGCGAAGTCGAACATGGCCGAGTGGGCGTTCACGCCGTACGAGACCGTGAGCTCGATCCTTCCGGGCTACACGAAGAACCCCTACGCGCTCGACCGCGTGACGGCCGGCTCCAGCGGCGGCACCGCGGCCGCCGTCGCGGCGAGCCTCGGCGAGGTCGGACTCGGCACCGACACCGGCAACTCCATCCGCGGGCCGTCGTCGTTCCAGGCGCTCGTCGGCATCCGCTCCACGATGGGACTCACGTCGCGCGCCGGCGTCGTGCCGCTGAGCGCCGTCGCCGACATCGCGGGCCCGATGGCGCGCACCGTCGCCGACGCCGTCGCGGTGTTCGACGTCGTCGCCGGCGCCGACCCCGCGGACTCCGTCACCGTCGGCGCCCGGCGCGAGCGCGACTATCGCGCGTTTCTGACGCCCGGTGGCCTGAAGGGCGCGCGGATCGGCGTGCTCCGGCAAGCGTACGAGCGCCCGTCCGCCGACTCCGCCGTGCTGCGCGTGTTCGCCCACGCGCTCGACGAGCTGCGCGCCGCCGGCGCCGTCGTCGTCGACCCCGCGCGCGTCGACTCGCTCGACGCGATCCTGCGACGGAGCGGCGGCTGCAACCGGTTCAAGTACGATCTCGAGCGGTATCTCGCCGCGCGTGCGCCTAACGCACCGGTGAAGACCGTCGACGACGTGCTCCGCTCGCGCCGCTTCCACCCGACCGTGGAGCTCCGGCTGCGCAACGCGCAGGGCGCCACCGAGCCGCCCGAGACGAGCGCGGGGTGTCGCAGCTACGAGGGCGCGCGCGCCGAGCTGCGCACCGCGGTGCTCGCGATGATGGACTCCCTGAAGCTCGACGCGCTGGTCTACCCGACGTGGAGCAACCCGCCGCGCCTCATCGGCGACCTGAACACGCCGGCGGGCGACAACAGCCAGATCTTCTCGCCGATGACCGGCTTCCCCGCGGTCACGGTGCCGATGGGGTGGACGCCTAACGCGACCGGCGCCGGCGCGCTGCCGGCGGGGATGACGTTCTTCGGCCGCCCGTGGACCGAGGGCCCGCTGTTCCGGCTCGTCTACGGCTACGAGCAGGCGACCCACCACCGCCGCCCGCCCGCGTCGGCTCCGGGGCTCGGCGCGCGCTGACGGCGGTGCGTCGCGCGGGATCCGGTCGGCGTCGGATCGGTACCGCGGCGCGTCGACCGAGCAGCACCTTGGGCGAAGGGGGGGGAGCCCCCCTGATAACTACGATCCCGCGCGAGCGATCCCGCCGTGGATCGTCCCGCCGTGGATCGTCCCGCCGTGGATCGTCCCGCCGTCAGTCGCGCTCCCGCCGCGGCACGATCCTGGCCTCTCGAACTCCGGCGGCCCGTCCCAACCCCCCGGGCGGCGCCGCTCGACGTAGCAGTGAGGCAGACGTGGCAGCAGCTCGCCGGATGACCCGACGCCGGCGGCGCACGAGGGTCGCGCCCCCGTCGTCCGAGACGCAGACGCGCATTCCTGCACGGGAGCGGGTGGCGCCCGCCCCCGTGCAGCGCGCCCACGTCCGTCGCACCGCGCTCGCCTTCGCCGGCATCCTCCTGCTCGCGGGCGCGTGCCTCGGCGTCCGCGGCCTGCGCACCCCGACCGCGCTCGCCGAGCCCGCCGCGCCGGCGCCGGCGCCCGCGCCCGCGCCGCCGGCCGTCGTCGACAGCTCGGCATCCGCGCGCGAGGCCGATGCCCTCGCCTACGCCGGCCGCGACGCGCACCGCCGGCCGCGCTACGTGCGGCGCGCGTTCACCGACGAGGAGCGCGCCCTGCTCCGCGACGCGTTCGGCATCGCCGACCCGAACCGGCTCTGGCTCCCCGACTCCACGCCCGCGGCCGTGCTTCGCTACGACGGCGCCGGCGGTCTCGCGGCACGCGTCGGCTACCGCTCGTGGCGGCGGCACGGCGAGACGTGGGAGGCGTTCGTCGCCCGCATCCGCGCGCTCGATCGTCGCGCGTGGCCGGGCGCGGCGCGCAGCTCGTATCACACCGGCCTCGCGTGGCTCGACGCCGATGCGCGCGTCGCGTTCGCCGAGCTGCTCGACGCCGCGCGCGCCGCCGGCTTCACCGTGCGCGTCGCCGAGACGTACCGCGCCCCAGAGCGACAGGCGTACCTGCTCGCGCACGGCAACGGGCAGACGTTCACCGCGACCTCCGCGCATCAGTACGGGCGCGCCGCCGACATCCTCGTCGGCGACGGCCGCATCGACACGATGCGCAAGGTGCGCGAGTGGATCCGCTTCCGTCGGTGGGTGCTCGCGTGGGGCGAGGGCCGCTTCCGCCTCGTCGGCACGCCGTCCGACACGTTCGACTGGCCGCACGTGGAGCTCGCCGATCCGCCCGTCGGCTTCCGCTCCGTCGACGAGCTGCTCGACGCCGCGCGCACGTGCCTAACGACGCCGCCGCGCGACGCCGACGACGATCCCTGCGCGCTGCCGCGCGACGATGGCGCGCGCGCCACACTGCGTGCACGTGTCGCGCACGCGCGACACACCGACACACTCGCGACGCCCGTCACACTCGCGAACGCGCGACATGGTGACGTGCGCTCGGTCTCGCCCGTCAGCCGGTAGAGCGCGAGCGCATCGTACCGCGCACGCCGGCGTTCATCGCGGACGCTCAACTTGTCCGCGTCACGTGTCGAGACCTCCCGAGGCATGGTGCACATCACTGATTCCGTCACGCGTCGTCGCTCGCCGTTCGCGCGGTCCGGGTTCTCGCTCACGGAGCTCCTGATCGCCCTCGTGATGGCCAGCATCCTCGCAACGATGGCCGGGTCGCCGCTGGCGCGTGCGCGCAATGCGTTCGCGGTGCGTGCGGTGCGCCAGACCATCACCGCCGTGCTCGACGCGGCGCGGGCCGGCGCCGTGCAGCGTGGCCGCACCGGCCGATTCGTCGTTCGCGGCAACGCGGTGCTCGCGTACGTCGATACCGTCGCGATCGCGGGCGGCTCGGTGGTCGGTACGTACACCGTGATGGCCCCGGAGGACTTTCTCACCGCGTACGGCGCCAAGCTGTCGCTCGCCTCGCCCGGCGACACGCTGGTGGCGTACGACGGGCGGGGCTTCGCGAACCCGCGCCTCGGCCGCATCGCGAGAGTCATCATCACCAAGGGCACCGCCAAGGACTCGGTGTGCATCACGAATCTCGGTCAGGTCATGCCGCGCGGGTGCTCGCTGTGAGCGCGCGCGTCGCCGCGCCGCCGCGCCACGCGCGCCGCGGCTTCACTCTCGTCGAGGTCGTGTTCGCCATCCTGCTGCTGTCGGTCGGCCTCCTCGCGCTCGCGACGCTCGGCGTCACGTCGTCGAAGATGACGCGCGGCGGAAGCGTGCAGACGGTGGCGTCGGCCCTCGCGCAGGCGCGCTTCGACTCCCTCGCCAGCATCCCGTGTCAGACGTTCGTCTCCGCGGGGACCACGACGGGCAAGCCGCCGGTCTATCGCGGCATCACCGAACGGTGGGTCGTGACCGCCGCCACGTACCGCCTGGATCTGCAGGACACGCTGACGGTGCCCGGCCGCTCGCGCCCCCTCGTCTACAGGAACGTGCTCCCATGCCGCTGACGCCACGCTCCGGCCGGCGCGCCGCGCGCCCCGGCTTCTCGATCGTCGAACTGCTCGTCACGATCGTGCTGGTGCTCGTCATCGGCGGCGCCGTGGCGAAGGTGTTCGTCACACAGCTCCGCGGCTACAACCGCACGCGCGAGTCGGTCGCGATCCAGCGCGACCTGCGCACCGGGCTCGGTCTGCTGCCGGTCGACCTGCGCGCGGCATCGGTGCAGCTCGGCGACGTCGTGTCGATGTCCGATTCGGCGGTGCGTCTGCGGGCCAACTTCGGCACCTCGGTGATCTGCGGGCGGCCCACCACGAGCACGCTCGACCTGCCGCCGCAGAACCTGGCGCGGAACGTCCTCACCTCGTGGTACACGGACCCCAAGCCGGGCGATTGGGTGGCGGTGTACGTCACCAACGATCTCGACCCGTCGAACGACAGCTGGCGCATGCTGCAGATCGTCTCGATCGGGGCGGCACCCAGCACCTCGTGCCCCGGGGCGCCGTTCACGGACCCGGTGCTCGACCCGCCGGCGTCGAAGCCGCGCTGGCGCGTGACACTGAACGACACCGTGTCCGTCGTCGACGGGGGGCCCGGGAGGCCGGTGCGGTTCCTCCGCCTCGTGCGGTACGCGCTCTACCAGGCGTCGACCACGACGAAGCGCTGGTACCTGGGCTACGCCGACAGCGTCGGCGGCAAGTGGAACGCGACCGAGGCGGTCGCCGGCCCGTTCGCGCCCTACGCGGCGACGGGGTCGGGCGTGCGCTTCCGGTACTACGACACGACCGGCGTGCTGCTCCCGACGCCGCCGGGCCTCGGCGCGCGCATCGGGCGCGTCGACGTGACGCTGCGCGGCGCAGCCCGCGTCCGCGGCGAGAAGGACACCGTGGTCGTGCGCGACTCGCTGCTCCTTCGCATCGCTCTCCGCAACCGGCAGACCCAATGACGAACTCCAGACGCTCCACGAGGCGCGCCCCGCGCGCGTTGCCCAACGGCGTGCGCCGCGGCGCGGCGCTCGTCGTCACTCTCGTCTGTCTCGTCGCCCTCGGCCTCGTCGCCGCCGGCGGGTTCGCGGCGTCGCAGCAGTCGTACCGCGGCGGCCGCAACGCGCTCGTCGAGCAGCGCGCGTTCGGCGTCGCCGAGTACGGCCTCAACCTCCGCATGGCGAAGTGGGACCCCGCGCTCAACGTCCCACCCGTCGCCGGCGGCTTCCCCATCGGGGCGGTGAACGACAGCATGGTGGCCGTGTTCAACGGCGACACCGCACGTGTGCGCGTCACGCGCCTCGACAACATGCTCTACTGGATCGAGTCGATCGGACGCGCGAGCATCCCGAACCCGAACCTCCAGGCGACGCGCGACGTCTCCGCATTCGTGCGGCTCGCCTACCCCACGATCCAGCCGCGTGGCGCCGTCATGGCCGACGGCGACGTACAGGTCAACGGCTCGGGGACGATCAACGGCAACGACGTGCTGCCGTACGCCGGCACGGCCAACCAGTGGGACTCCACGAAGTGCTCGACGATGCGCGGCCCCGGGCTCCCCGCCGTCGACGTGCCGCCCGGCGCGAAGGTCATCGCGGGACCGAACAACATCACGTCGAGCCCCGCCGTCCAGCGCGACGCGTTGGCCGCCGACTCGAACAGCTACGTGCGCTTCGGCACCGAGTCGTGGATCACGCTCACGAACAACGCGTCGATCAAGCTGCCGTCCGGCGTCTACAACCAGAACATCGGGCCGGTCGACTCGTCGGGCACCTGCGTCGACACGCCGTACAACTGGGGCGAGCCGTTCCGCTCGGCGAACGACCTGGCACCGAGCTGCTACGAGCGCTTCCCGATCATCTACGTCAACGGGAACCTGACGCTCAATGGCAACGGCCGTGGGCAGGGGATCCTACTCGTCAACGGCAGTCTCGAGATCGACGGCACGTTCGACTTCTCGGGGCTGATCATCGTGCGCGACGACGTCAACAAGGGCACCGGTACGGCCACCATCACCGGCGCCATTCTCGCGCGCAACATCAACCTGTCGACCGGCGGCAGCAACTTCACCGGCAACCAGTTCGTCCAGTACTCGAAGTGCGCGGTCGAAAGCGCGCTGCGCGGCTCGGCCGTGCTGCGGCCGGTCCGCGAGCGGAGTTGGGCACAGCTCTTCTAACGTCGAGGGCAGGAGGGCAGGAGGGCGGGAGGGCAGGAGAGTCCGAAGCTCTCCTGCCCTCTTGCCCTCTTGCCCTCCTGCCCTTTCAGTCCGCCCGCATGGCGATGAGCGGATCCACCCGCGTCGCGCGCCGCGCCGGCGCGAGCGAGGCGAGCACCGCGGCCGCGGCGAGCAGCAGCGGCACGAGGCCGAACGTCAGCGGGTCGCGCGCCGTCACCTCGTAGAGCAGGCTCGCCACGACGCGCGACAGCAGGAACGCCGCGCCGAGGCCGATCGCCACGCCGACGAGCGCCAGCCGCGTCCCCTGCCGCAGCACGAGACCGAGGACCTGCGCGCGCGACGCGCCTAACGCGAGCCGCACCCCCAGCTCGCGCGTGCGCTGCGCCACCGCGTACGAGATCACGCCGTACATCCCGACCACCGCGAGCAGCAGCGCGAGCGCCGCGAACACGGCGAGCACCTGCCCCTGCAGCCGCTGCCGCCACACCGAGCGCGCCACCTGCTCCTCCATCGACTGCACCCGGTACACCGGGACCGTCGGGTCGAGCGCGCGCACCGCCGCGCGCACCGCCGGCGCGAGCGCCAGCGGATCGGCGAGCGACGTGCGCACGACGAGCGTCTGCGTGTTCATCGGGTAGGTCGCGTACGGGAGATAGAGTGCCGGACCGGCGGGCCTCGGCAGCCGGAAGTGCCGGTAGTCGCGCGCCACGCCGACGATCGTCACCCACGGCTCCTGCGGGCCGGTGCGCACGCGGCGGCCTAACGGATCGACGTTGGGGAAGAACGTCTTCGCGAACAGCTCGTTCACCACGCCCACCATCGCCGCCGTGTCGCGGTCCGCCGCGCGCAGCCCGCGCCCGCGCACGATCGGCACGCCCATCGCGTCGAGGAAGCCCGGCGTCACATACTGATACAGCGCGTCGACGTCCTCGTTCGGCCGCGCCGGCCCGCGCCCCTCGACGGTGACGCCCGCCTGCACGTCCCACCCGCTGAACGGGATCCCCTGCCCCGAGCCGACCGACCGCACGCCGGGCAGCGCCGCGACGCGCTCCAGCAGTGCGTCGTAGAACGCCTGCCGGCGCGACGCCTCCTTGTACGTCGCCTCGGGGAGCGACACCCGCGCCGTGAGCACGCCGCTCTCCGTGAATCCGAGATCGGTGCGCAGCAGCGCACGGTAGCTGCGCACGAGCAGTCCCGCGCCGATCATGAGCACGAGCGACAGCGCCACCTCCGTCACCACGAGCGCGCCGCGCGCTCGCCCGCGTGCCGCGCTGTCGCCCGTCGCGCGCGTCCCCTCGCGGAGCGGCTCGGACAGGCTCACGCGCGACGTGCGCACGGCCGGTCCCAGGCCGAACGCGAGCCCCGTCGCCAGCGAGAGCAGCACCGCGAACGCGAGCACCACGCGGTCCACCGAGAACTGGACGTAGAACGGCACGCCGTCGGGTGTCGCGCGTGCCAGCAGCGCCACGCCGGCGACCGAGAGCACCGCGCCGACCGCGCCGCCTAACGCCGCGACCACCACGCACTCGGTGAGGATCTGCCGCGCCAGCCGGCCGCGCCCGGCGCCGATCGCCGCGCGCACCGCGAGCTCGCGCTGCCGCGCCGCGCCGCGCGCGAGCGTCAGGTTCGCGACGTTCGCGCATGCGATGAGCAGCACCCCGGCGGCCGCGCCGAGGAACACGAGCACTGGCTTCCGCAGCTCGCCCACGAGATCCTCGCGCAGCGGGGTCAGCTCCGCCGCCCATCCCGTGTTGTCGTCGCGGTACTCGTGCTCCAGCCGCGCCGACACCGTGGCGAGATCCGCGCGCGCCTGCTCGAGGCTCACGCCCGGCTTGAGCCGGCCGATCGCGCCCGCGATCCCGCGGTTGCCGCGCCCCTGCATCCACCCCTCCTGGACGAACGGCACCCACATCGTGCCGCGGTCGGGGAACGCGAACCCCGGCGGCATCACGCCCACCACCGTGTACGGCTGCGCGTCGACGGTGATCGACTTGCCGACGATCGACCGGTCCCCGTCGTAGCGGCGTCGCCAGAGCCCGTCGCTCAGCAGCACCACGCGCGAGCGCCCCGCTTGCTCCTCCTCCGGCAGGAACCCGCGCCCGAGCTGCGGCGCGACGCCGAGGAGCGGGAAGAGGTTCGCCGCCACCGCGGCGCCCTCCACGCGCTCCGCGTCGCCGCCCGGGCCCGACAGCGCGTGCGACGTCCACGTCCAGATGCCTAACGACTGGAGCGAGCGGCTGTCGTCGCGCCAGCTCAGGTAGTCGGGGTACGAGATGTTGGTGCCGTGGTAGCCGCGCTGCACGTTCTGCGCGTACACGGCGACGAGCCGGTCGGCGTCGCGGTACGGGAGCGGTCGCAGGATCACCGCGTTCACCATCGAGAAGATCGTCGTCGTGACGCCGACGCCGAGCGCGACGCACGCCGCCGCGGTCAGCGCGAACACCGGGCTCGCCCGCAGGGCGCGCGCGGCCAGCCGCAGATCCTGCCACAGGTCGCTCATGTACTCGGATCTCCGCGCACGCCGGCGGCGGCGCTCGTCGATGGTGAGGCACGCGGCGCGGATCGCGCGCACGTCGCCGAACTCGCGCTCGGCCGCCGCGCGCGCCGCGGGCGTGGCGAGGCCCTCGGCCTCGTGGTCGCGCACGCGCATCTCGAGGTGGAACGCGAGCTCGTCGTCCACCTCGCGCCGCAGGTCGGCGCGCCGGAAGAGGAGGCGGCGCATGGACGCGGGCCGTTAGGCGGTCACGCCGGCTGCGACGTCGCCTGCAGCACGCGCCCCACGGCGTCGACGAACTGGTTCCACGTCGCCGTCTCGGTGCGCAGCTGCTGCCGGCCCTTCGACGTGAGCGTGTAGAACTTCGCGCGCCGGTTGTGCTCCGACAGGCGCCACTCGGTGTCCACCCACCCGCGCTCCTCGAGGCGGTGCAGCGCGGGGTAGAGCGAGCCCTCGCCCACCTGCAGCACCGCGCCGGTGAGCTGCTGGATCCAGCGCGCGACGGCGTAGCCGTGCGCCGGCCCCCAGGAGAGCGTCTTCAGGATGAGCAGGTCGAGCGTGCCCTGGAGCAGGTCGACGGACGGCTTGGCCATAGTATTCCCCTCGGATGTCGATGCATCATCCGGCTCGATACATCGGATGTCAAGGGGAGTTCGTCACGGACCCCTTGCGTCACGATGGGACGGGCGTCATCCTGGCGGAAACCCCGACCCGTACCCGGAGCGACGGCCCGATGTCCGAGCTCGACGTCAGTCTCATGCGCGGCACGCTCGACCTCCTGATCCTCAAGGCGCTCTCGTGGGGGCCGCGCCACGGCTACGGCGTCGCCGAGTGGATCGAGCAGGCCACCGATGCCGCGTTAGGCGTCGGCGAGGGCACGCTCTACCCGGCGCTGCACCGGCTCGAGCGTCAGGAACTCGTCGAGGCGGAATGGGGCCTCTCCGAGAACAACCGCACAGCGAAGTACTACCGCCTGAGCCCCGCCGGCCGGCGCCGGCTCCAGAGCGGCTCGTCCGCATGGCACGAGTTCGTCGACGCCGCGGGGCGTGCGCTCCGCGCCACCGGGCCCGGCGCCGCGCCGGTGCCCGTCTGATGCGCGACGAGCGGCGCCCCGCGTTCCGCCTCGCCGCGGGCCCGCGACGCGTCGAGCGCGACCTCGACTCCGAGCTGGAGTTCCACCTGGCCATGCGCGTGAAGCGCCTCGTCGCCCAGGGCGTCGACGAGGCCGCGGCGCGTGAGCAGGCGATGCAGCTGTTCGGCGACCTCGCCGCCGTCCGCAGCGAGTGTCTCACCATCGACCGCGAACGGGACCGGGCCATGCGACGCGCGATCCGACTCGACGATCTGCGGCAGGACGCCGCCTACGCCGCGCGCTCGCTCGCGCAGCGCAAGGGCTTCACCGCCGTGCTCCTGGCCATCCTCGCGCTGGGCATCGGTGCGAACGCCGCGATGTTCACGCTCGTCGACGCGCTGCTGCTGCGCGCGCTCCCGGTCGCGCACCCGGAGCAGCTCGTCACCGTCGGCGCGCCGTGGCGCACCGGCTCGCTCTCCAACGGCTCGCCGCGCGCCGACCTGTTCTCGGTCCCGCTGTTCGCCGACGTGCGCGACGCGGTACAGGGACGCGCCGTCTCGGGGCTCTACGCCACCGGCCGCTCCAGCCGTCTCGACGTGCTCATCTCGCGCGACAGCACCGGCGCCGTGCGCGCGGGCGCCGAGCCGGAGCACCCGCGCGCGCGCTACGTCTCCGCGAACTTCTTCTCCGTCCTCGGCGTCCCCGCGTTCCTCGGCCGAACGTTCACCGCCGAGGAGGACCGCACGCCCGGCGGCGCGCCGGTCGTCGTCATCAGTCACGGCTACTGGACGCGCCGCTTCGGCGCCGACCGTGCCGCCGTCGGATCGTCGATCACCGTGAACGGGACGCCGCTCACCATCGTCGGCGTCGCGCCGCCCGGCTTCACGGGCGACGTCGTGGGCCAGGCGATGGACGTCTGGATCCCGCTCATGATGCAGCCCGCGCTCATGCCCAACAGCCCATGGCTCGAGGACCGCGGCACGAGCTGGCTGCTGCTCATGGGACGGCGCGCGCCGAACGTCACGCTCGAGCAGGCGCGCGTCGCGATCGCCGCGGCGACCGCGCGGTCGCTGCGCACCCACGCCACCGGCAACGACGTCGCCGCGGTCGAGCGGCAGCTGAAGGACGAGGGCGTGATGGTCGAGGCCGGGGCGCGCGGCTTCTCCTACTATCGCAAGACCTACGCGGCCGCGCTCTACATCCTCTCCGCGGCCGTCGCGCTCGTGCTGCTCGTCATCTGCGCGAACGTCGCCAATCTCCTGCTCGCGCGCGCCACCGCGCGCGGGCGCGAGATGAGCGTGCGCATGGCGATCGGCGCCGGTCGGCTGCGGCTCCTGCAGCAGCTCCTCGTCGAGAGCCTCGTCCTCGCCATGGCTGGCGGCGCGCTCGGCGCGCTCGTCGCCGTGTGGGGCAGCGGTGCCCTGCTCCGCCTCGCGAGCCCCGGCGCGTCTCCCATCCCGCTCGATGCGCGCGTCGACGTGCGCGTCCTCGCGTTCACCGCGGGGCTCGCGGTGCTCACCGCGCTCGTGTTCGGGCTCGCGCCGTCGCTGCACGCCACCCGCGTGCAGCTCGCCGCCGCGCTGCGCACGCAGGGACGCGGTCTCACCGGCACGGCGCGCGGCACCGGGCGCATTCCGTTAGGCCGCCTGCTCGTCGTGGCGCAGGTCGCGCTCTCCACGCTGCTCCTCGTCGCGACCGGGATGCTCGTGCGCAGCACGCAGAAGCTCGAGCGCGCGGACATCGGCGTCGCCCGCGATCGCCTGCTCGTCGCCCGCGTCGACGCGCAGCGTGCCGGCTACGAGGGTCCGCGCCTCGGCGCGCTCCTCGCCGACCTCACCGAGCGCGCGCGCCGCGTTCCCGGCGTGCACGACGTCACGTACTCCGAGAACGGCATCTTCAGCGGCACCGAGTCGGGCACGACGCTGCAGATCGAGGCCTTCCGCGCCCGCGCCGACAGCGACACGCTCGTCGCCTACGACGACGTCGGCCCGGGCTACTTCCGCGCCACGGGGGCCCACCTGCTCCGCGGGCGCGACGTCGAGACGCGCGACGACGGGACCGGCGCGCGCGTCGCGATCGTGAACGAGACGATGGCGCGCTACTACTTCCCGCACGCCGACGCGATCGGCCGGCACGTCACCATGGACAGCGCGTCGTACGAGATCGTGGGCATCGTGCGCGACGTGCAGGAGCAGGGCGTGCGAGAGCCCCCGGGACGCCGCCTGTACGTGCCGATGCTGCAGATGCAGCGGCTTCCGGGGCAGGTCTACTTCCAGGTGCGCACGGAGGGCGAGCCGCGCCGGCTCGTCGACGCCGTTAGGCGCGCCCTCCGCGCCGCCGACCCGGCCGTCGCCGTGCTCTCGGTGGACGCGGTCGACGACCTCGTGAAGGACTCCATCGGACAGGACCGGCTCGTGTCGCACGTCGTCTCGCTGTTCGGCGGCCTCGCGCTTGTCCTCGCCGCGCTCGGCCTGTACGGCGTCATCGCGTTCTCGACGATGCGGCGCACGAACGAGTTCGGCCTCCGCATGGCCCTCGGCGCCGACGGCCGCCGCGTCACGCGGCTCGTCCTCGGCGAGGCGGGGCGCCTGCTCGCCGCGGGCGTCGCGATCGGCATCCCCGCGGCGCTGCTCGCGACGTCGCTGCTCCGCGACCAGCTCTTCCAGGTGAACCGCTTCGACCTGCCGTCGATCGCGCTCGCCGTCGGCGTCCTCGCCGCCAGCGCGCTCGCCGCCGCGTCGCTGCCCGCGATCCGCGCCGCCCGCACGGCGCCGCTCGAGGCCCTGCGGGCCGACTAGCGGGATACCGCGGAAGCGGGTGCGGCGCCGTTCGAGGGTCCTTGCGGGTCAATGCGTAACATCATAGGTTACACTCCATGTCCGCCAACGCCCGCCTCGCCGTCGCCATCCACACTCTCGGCATGCTCGCCTGCGCCGACGAGTGCGCGGTCACGTCCGACCGGATCGCGGCGAGCGTCCAGACGAACGCCGTCTCGATCCGCCGGCTGTTCCAGGCGCTCGGCAAGGCCGGGCTCGTGGTCGGGCAGATGGGGCCGAACGGGGGTGCGCGGCTCGGCCGGGCGCCCGAGGAGATCACGCTCGCCGACATCTGGCGCGCGGTCGACGACGACGAGCTGTTCGCGCTCCCGCGGAGCGGCGGCAACCCGTCCTGCTCCCTGAACCGCGCCGTGCGGCCGGTGCTGGGCGAGGTCTTCGCCGACGCCACTTCGGCGCTCGAGCGCTCGCTCGCCGGCGTCACCCTCGCGGACGTCATCGCCCGCGTGCACGCGCGCGCCGGCGCCGACCACCGCTTCGCGTGCGAGACGCGCGAGCACCCGGTGCCGACCGCGGAGCTGCTGGCCCTGACCACGACGGTCTGACGATGCCGAAGCCGTCCTTCGACGTGAACCATTCTGTAGCACTGAGCATTACGTATTGACAGCCGGCCTCCCCGGGAATGTCGATCCGGCCGCCGCTCGTTCGACGTAACGGTGGAGCGAGCCGCCGCCCGGAAGGAGCCGTTCAGGAGGGTACCGCCATGCGAGTCGAGTCCACCGCCACCGCAGTTCGTCGTCCGCACGCCCGCATCCTGATCGCTGCAGTCGCGGCCGCATCGATGCTGGCGCTCGGCGCCTGCGCCCACGGCGGTACGGTGCGCGAGGCGTCCGCCGGCGAGGTCGCGCTCGCGCCGGTCGCGCCCCAGCGTGCGCCGACGTTCGCGCCGATCACGCTCGCCGAGCTCGCGCCGGCCGGCCCGGCGGCCCGCACGACCGCGCTCACGCGCGACGCTCGTCCGCTGGTCGCGCCGGCGTTCGCGCCGCGCGCCGCGGCACCGGCCGTCGAGCTGTGGCAGGGCACCTACGTCGGTCGCACCTACGGGCAGCGCGGCGCGCTGGCGCTCGCGCTCGGCCCATCGGCGAACGGCGTCGGCGGCACGGTCGCGTGGCGCGCGGCGGGTGCCCACGACGCGTTCGGACGCGCCGGTGACGACGCGGTGACGCTCGTGCGCGTACCTGTCGTCGACGCGACGCGCGACGGCGATCAGCTCGTCCTGCGCCTCGACTCGTTCTTCGACCCGGCATGCAACTGCACGGCGCGCGCGACGTTCCGCGGCACGGTGAGGGGCGACACGCTCACCGGTCGTTTCACCGTGGAGGGCGCGGCCACGCTCGTCGGCGAGGAGCGCGGTCTCTGGCGCGCTGTCCGCGTCGCGCCGTGAACCGCGTGAGATCCACACGGACGGATCCGACGTAGCACCACACGACATCGAGCTGCGCGCCCCGGCGCGCGGAGAGCCCATATGAGCAGCCACACGTTCGCCGCGCGCACCGGTCGTGCGCTGACCCTCGCCGCGGCAGCGGCGCTCGCCGGACTGGCGGCGACCGCCGACGCGCAGATCGCGACGGTCGCGTCGCGCGCGGGCGCCGGGGGTGAGGCCCGTGCGACGTTCGCCGTGGGCGAGGAGCTGACCTACAAGGCCACGTTAGGCGGCATCCGCGCGGGCACGGCCCGCATGCGCGTCGAGGGGATCGAGATCGTGCGCGGGCGCCCGGCCTACCACCTCGTGTTCACCGTCGACGGCGGTGTGCCGTTCTTCCGCGTGCACGACCGCTACGACAGCTGGGTGGACACGGCGACGCACGCGTCGCTCCGCTTCGCGCAGTCCATCTCCGAGGGCAAGTACAAGCGGTCGCGCACGTACGAGATCTACCCGGAGCGCGCCGTGTACCAGGAAGACGGCGACTCCGCCGAAGCGAGCGTCGCGAACCCGCTCGACGATGGCTCGTTCATCTACGCCGTGCGCCACGCCGGTGTCCGGGTGGGCGAGACGCAGCGCTTCGACCGCTACTTCAAGCCCGATCGCAACCCGGTCGTCCTCACTGGCGTCGCGCGCGACACCGTCACCGTCGGCGCGGGCACGTTCGCGACGGTCGTCGTGCATCCGACGATCCGCACGAAGGGCCTGTTCGCCGAGGACGGCGACGCGCGCATCTGGTTCACGGACGACGACGCGCGCTACCCGGTGAAGATCGCGACCAAGTTCTCCAAGTTCTCGCTCACCCTGACGCTCTCGTCGATGGCGGTGGGCGGGATCGACGTGACGCAGGTCGCCGCCATCGGGGGACGCGACTGAGCGCGCGGCGGCGCACGGCTCCGCGTGTAAGTTGAACGCATGCCCCGCGTCGCCATCGCCCAGCACGAGATCGCGCCGACCCTCGACGAGGGACTTCGCCGCACCGAAGAGCTGACACGAGCTGCCGCCGAGCAGGGCGCGCAGCTCGTCGTCTTTCCGGAGACGTGGCTTCCCGGCTACCCGGTGTGGCTCGACGTCTGCCGCGACGTCGCGCTCTGGGACCATGCGCCGGTGAAGGCGGTCCACGCGCGCATGATGGCGAACGCCGTCGCGGTGCCCGGGCCGGCGGCGGACGCGTTAGGCACGCTCGCCCGCGACGCGCAGGTGACGCTCGTCGTCGGCGTCGTGGAGCGCGTGGATGCGGGACCGGGGCGCGGCACGCTGTACAACGCGGCGCTCACGTTCGGTCCCGACGGCGGGCTGCTCAACCATCATCGCAAGCTGGTGCCGACCTATACCGAGCGCATGGTGTGGGGACCGGGCGACGCGGATGGGCTGCGCGCCGTCGATACGCCGGCGGGCCGCGTGGGCGCGCTCGTGTGCTGGGAGCACTGGATGCCGCTCGCGCGTCATGCGCTGCACGAGTCCGGGGAAGATCTTCACGTCGCGCTGTGGCCCACCGCGCACGAGATGCTCCAGGTCGCGAGCCGCTCGTACGCGTTCGAGGGGCGCTGCTACGTGCTCGTCGCCGGCTCGCTCCTGCGCGCGTCGTCGCTGCCGCCGGAGCTGGAGCCCCACCCCGGCCGCGTGACGCACCCCGACCAGTGGGTCATGCGTGGCGGCAGCGCGATCGTCGGCCCCGACGGCCGCTACGTCGTCGAGCCGGTCTACGACGAGCCGCGCCTCATCGTCGCCGACCTCGATCTCGCGCGGCTGCACGAGGAGCGCATGTCGCTCGACGTCACCGGCCACTACGCGCGGCCGGACGTGCTCCGGCTCGGCGTGACGCGCGGCACTCGGGGCTCCTCGAATTGAAACCGCAGAGGGCCGCGGAGCCTTTCGTTTTGAACCACAGAGGACGCAGAGGACACAGAGGAGAACCTTTCAAAAGAGGTGGTTTCCTCCGTGTCCTCTGTGTCCTCTGTGGTTGAAAAGCAGTTGCCGTTCTCTGCGGCCCTCTGCGGTTCAAAGTTCCGCGTGAGGTCCGCCGACCCGCCTAACGCTTTGCCTTGAACGCCGCCGCGTACTTCCCGTAGCCGAGCGCCTGCAGCGAATCGACCGGCACGAAGCGCAGGGACGCGGAGTTGATGCAGTAGCGGAGCCCCGTCGGCGCCGGTCCGTCGTCGAACAGGTGGCCGAGGTGCGAGTTCGCGTGCGTGGAGCGGACCTCGGTGCGCACCATGCCGAGCTCGCGGTCGACGTTCTGCTTGATGTTCGTCGGCTCGAGCGGCCGCGTGAAGCTCGGCCAGCCGGTCCCCGAGTCGAACTTGTCGAGCGACGAGAACAGCGGCTCGCCGGAGACGATGTCGACGTAGATGCCGGCGCGGTGGTTGTCCCAGAACGCGTTGCGGAACGGCGTCTCGGTGGCGGCGTGCTGCGTGACCTCGTACTGCAGCGGCGTGAGCGCGCGCCGCAGGTCGGCGTCGCTCCGCTTCGCGGTCGTTTGGGCGGCGGCGGGGAGCGCAGCGAGCAGCGCGGCGGCGAACAGGAAGGCGCGGGTCATGGCGGTGGTCGGAAGGAGTCGCACGGTCTACGTCCTTGAAACGCCGACCGGATGCCCGGTGTTCCCGAAAAATGTTTTGTATTGACAAACCAAATAAATGCCCTATCGTGGGCCCGTGACTGCCCCGCCGACTCTGCCGGACGACGTCGCCGCCGTCTTCCGCGACTATCCGCGGATCTACTTCGGCTGCCACCGCCGCCACGTGCGCGACCCGGACAGCGGCGCGCTCGTGAGCACCCACCAGGTCAGCATCCTCGACCACCTCGATACCGTGCAGCCGACGATCCTCGGCGAGCTGGCCGAGCACATGGGCGTCACGCCCGGCACCATGTCCATCGCCGTCGGGCGGCTCGTCCGGCAGGGCTACGTCGACCGCGTGCTCGACCCCGCCGACCGCCGTCGCGTGCAGCTCCGCCTGACCGATGCCGGCGCCCGCGTCCGCGCCGCGCACTCGGTGCTCGAGCCCGATCTCGTCGCGGACATGCTCGCCGAGCTCCCCGCCGCCGAGCGCCGTGCCGCGCTCGACGGCCTCGCCGCGCTCGCCCGCGCCGCCGTCGCCGCCCAGCAGCGCCGCTCCCGCTCCCTCTCGAAGTCGTCAAGAGCATAGCGAGCGACCTGCTCGACCCAACATCCAACCCGTCCCTCGCATGCGCTGGCTCGCCTATGGACTCGGCGCCGTCGTCGCCCTCGTGCTGCTCGTCGCCGCCGTCGGCTGGACGCTCCCCCGCGACCACGTCGCCGCGCTCACCGCGCGCATCGCCGCGCCGCCGACGGCCGTGTGGGCGCTGATCGCCGATCCGGCCGCGCTGCCGACGTGGCGCGACGACGTGCAGCGCGTCGAGCGGCTTCCCGATGCGCCTAACGGTCCCGCGTGGCGCGAGCACGGCGGCGAGCGTCCGATCAGCTACGCCACCGAGCTCGCCGACCCGCCGCGACGCTTCGTCAGCCGCATCACCGACGCCGACCTCCCGTTCGGCGGCGCGTGGGACTGGCGCATCGTCCCCGACGGCGACGGCGCGAGCACGGTCACCGTCATCGAGCGCGGCTCCGTCCACAACCCGCTGTTCCGCTTCGTGTCGCGCTTCGTCATGGGACACACCGCGACGATCGACCGCACGCTCCGCGCGTTGGGCCGGAAGTTCGGGGCCGAGCCGACGCCGCGTCCGGTCGCCGTCGAGACGCTGGGGGCGTGACGTGGGACTCGAGACCCGCTGCCATGTGCGCGTGCGCGACGTCGACGGTGCGACACGCGAGGCCGACGACGCGGCCGTGCTGTTGGAGACGGACGAGCTGATCGTCCGCGGACCGGCGCGCGTGCGCATTCCCCGCGCGTCGATCACCGACGTGCGCGCCGCGAAGGGCACGCTCACCGTCACGCACGCCGCGGGCACGCTCTCGCTCGTGCTCGGGGCCGACGCCGAGAAGTGGCGCGCGCGCGTGGCCGAGGCGCCGAAGCCGCTCATCGACAAGCTGGACGTGAAGCCGGGCGCGAAGGTCTGCGTGCTCGGCCTCGCCGACGACGCGTTCCTCGCGTCGCTGCGTGAGCGCACGCCTGACGTCACCACCTCGCCGCGCGCCACCGGGTGCGACGTGATCTTCCTCGCCGTCGACCGCGACGCCGAGCTGCCGCGCATCGCGAAGGCGGTGTCGGCGCTCGCCGAGCGTGGCGCGCTGTGGGTCGTGCACCCGAAGGGGCCGGGCGGTGTGCTGGACACCGCGATCTTCGCCGCCGGCAACGACGTCGGCCTCACCGCGACGAAGGTCGCGCGCTGGTCGGCGACGCACACGGCCGAGAAGCTGGTGCGGAGACGTACGTGAGCTGGCCCGGCTCCATCGCGATCGCGCTGCTCACGGGCGTCGTCGGCATGCTCGCCGCGGGCTACGTCGCGAACCTCGCGGTTGGCTGGTACCGCGTGTCGTCGTTCGAGGGAGGCGCGGGCTACATGGTCGTCGGGCTCGCGCTCGTCGGCGGCGTCGCCGGCGTCGTGGTGGGCCTCGTCGCGAGCCGCACCGTCGGCAGCGGGTTCGTGAAGGCGTTAGGCGCTTCGGAGGGAAGCATCCTCGCGCTCGTCGGCGTCGTCGGGTTGACGGCACGCGCGCTCGCCGACGTGCCGCCCGAGATCGACGGCAAGGAGCTGCTGCTCGCCGTGGAGGTGCAGTGGCCGGCGACGAACGCCGCGTCGCCCGCGACGGAGCCTGGCGAGGCGTTCGTGCGGCTCTCGCGCGTCACGTCGGGCGTCGCGCGCGCCTCGCGCCTCGGCCCGCTGTGGAAGGACGACGCGCGGCTGGTCGACGGCCGCTGGATCGCACCCGGCGTCGTCAACGTCTTCACCACGCGTGGCCGGCGCGCGTTGTTCGTGCAGCTCGGCGACTCGATCGTCGCCGGATTCGATCTGCCGCTCCGCGCGCGCCCCGCTTCGTCCGACCGCGCGTGGAGCGACTGGGTGCCGCGGACGCGCGACGGGTTCGCGGTCCGCTACCGCGTGGCGCTCGACGGCGAGCCGGTACGCTCCGAGACGTCGGGCCCGTTCGAGATCGTCACACTCGGCCACGAATTCCACCAGTCGGGCAGGACCACGAGCGGGACCGTCGAGTTCACGGTGCGGCATGGCGGCAAGGTCGTCGCCGCGGAGCACGACGGCGCGCGCCACGACCGGTTCGACGAGGTGGCCGCGCTTCCCGGCGGGCGGGCGCTGCTGCTGCACGCGCCGGACGCGGGCGACGGCTCGGGCACCTGCTACCTCGCGCGCGAGGAAGGCGGTGAGCCGCACGTCGAGCTGGTGGGCGAGTGCTACGGCGCCAGCGAGGCGGTGGAGCTCACGAGCGACGCGGAGCGATGGCACGCCGCCCGGCGTCGCGAGCGCACGAGCGGCCGTGTCGACCGCGAGACGTTAGGCAGCGGCGGTGTGTTCCTGCTGCGCGACGTCGTCCTCGACGCCGGGCGCCTGATGGTGCGGCCGCTCCAGGCCGGACATGGCGAGCAGGTGGCGGGCATCCCGCCGCTCGGCCTCTCCCCGGACCGGCGCAGCTTCGTGCGCTTCGGCCACGCGGGCCAGGAGCAAGGACGGCCGCAGCTCGTCGTCACCGACGCCGTGGAGCGCCGCAACTACGCGCTCCCCATCGACCCGCGGCGCATGCGCTACAAGTCGGTCGACGCGCTCGATCCGGCGTGGGTGACGCACCACTTCGCGTGGCGGCGCGACGCGGCCGGCGTCGACCGGCTCGTCGAGCGGACCGGCTTCGTGCCGATCCCGTACCGCGGCGAGCTGTCCGACGTCTCGAGCTCCGTGCGCTGGTACCGTCTCGAGCCCGCGACGGCGGCGCTGTGCGACGCGGTGCTCGCGTTCCTCGCGCGCGAGTTCCGCGCCGAGCCGCTGCCGCGCGAATCGGATGCGCGCGAGCACCCGCTGCGCATCGACGGGCAGCAGATCACCGTCGCGTGCCGCCCGGACGATCACTACGTCGACGTGCAGACGGAGTATCAGGCGCCCGACACGCGCATCCTCGACACGATCGCGCGACGGTTCGACGCCGAGCTCGCGACCGGCAAGCACGACGCGCTGTTCGGGCGCTGATCGCGCGACCGTGCCGACCATCGAGATCACGCAGAGCGGCCGCGGCGGGTCGATCTACTACCGCGAGCAGCAGCACGTCGCCGCGTTCGACTGGCAGTTTGCGCTGCCGCCGACGCTCGCGCTGATCTTCGGACCGACGGCCGCGGCGTGGGACGGGCAGCATCCGTGGGCCGCCGGGCGGCAGCGGGAGATCTACGAGGCGGTCGCCACGGCCGCGGCGCGGCGGCGCGCGGACGGGGCGCCGTTCGCGCTCGATCTCGAGCGCGGCGTGATCGAGATCGCGCATCCGCGCACGCCGAACGTGCCGCGCGCGATCCAGCGACGCCGGACACCGGCGCCGTCGCCCGAGCGCATCGAAGAGATATCCGTCGCCGCGCTGCGCGAGGCCGTGAACGATCGGCTGTCGATCGACAGGCGGCTCGTCGCGGCGGCGGCCCTGCACCGCATCGATCCGTCGTTCGACCTGGAGCGCGTGCTCGCGCGCGCCATCCGGGCGCTCGATCGCCCCGCGAACGGTCTCGGACGCGCGCTCACGCTGGCCGAGTCGCACGACACGCCCGCGGTGCGTCAGGCGCTGCTGTGGGCGAGCTGGAACGCCACCGACTGCGCGCCCGCGTGCGCCGCGCTGCTGCTGAAGCTCACCGGCGCGGATGCGCGCGCGCCCGACGACATGCGACGGCGAGTCCTCGCGCATCTCGGTGCGCACTCCAGCTACTTCGAGCGGCGCGACGCGTTCGACGCGCTGCGCGCCCTCGTCGGCATGGAGCTCGACGAGGGCGGGTGGCAGGAGTGAGCGCTCGTCAGTCGGCGCGGATCGCGAGCACCGGGTCGACCTCCGTCGCGCGACGGGCCGGCACCCACGTCGCCGCGAGCGCGACGGCGGCCGTGAGCACGGCGACGCCGACGTACACCAGCGGATCCGCGATGCCGACGTCGTAGAGCTGGCCGCGCAGCAGACGCGCAGCCGCGAACGCGCCGGCGAGACCCACGACGACCCCGAAGCCGGTCACGCGCAGCCCCTCGCGCAGCACGAGCGCGCGCACGTCGCGCGGTGCCGCGCCCAACGCGAGCCGCACGCCGAGCTCGCGCGTGCGCTGCGAGACGCTGGTGGCGATCACCGCGTATAGCCCGACCGCCGACAGCACGAGCGCCACGATTGCGAACGCTCCGGTGACGGCGAGCGCGAACCGCTGCCGGGAGATCGACGCCGCGACGACGTCGGCGAGCGGGCGCTCGTCGCTCAACGCGAGCGTGGGCGCCACTGCGGCGAGCGACTGGCGCATGCGCGGCAGCGCCGCCGTCGGCGCACCGCTGCGCGCGCGCGCGACGAGGCTCATGCCCGGGTACGGAACCTGGCCGATCGGCAGGTACATCATCGCCGGCGCGTCGGCGTCGAGCGACGACGTCTTCACGTCGCCGACCACGCCGACGATCGCGCGGGGGCCCTGCAGGCCGAAAGGAAAGCCGATGCCGAGGCGATGGCCTAACGCCTGGGACGGCGACAGCCCCGGCAGGTACTTGCGCACGAACGTCTCGCTCACGACGGCCGCGCCCGGGCTCCCGAGTCCGTCCTGCGCGTTCAGCGCGCGGCCGGCGAGCAGCGGGATGCGCATCGCGCCGAAGTAGTCGCCGACGACGATGCTGTAGTTCGTGTGCGCCGGCTGATCCTCGAGCGAGCGGTCGTCCACGCGGACGTTTGTCCCCTCCTCAGCGCCGGTGAGCGGCAGCCCGCTCACGCCGCCCGACGCCGCGATGCCCGGCTGCGCGGCGAGACGCTCGGCGTACTGGGTGAACAGCGCGGCCCACTTGTCGCCGTCGCGCTGCGGGTTGAATCCGCCGACGACCGGGGCGAGCAGCCCGGCGGTCATCACGCCGCGCGCGTCGAAGCCCGGCTGGATCGACTGGAGCTTGACGAAGCTGCGCGTGAGCAGTCCCGCGCCCACGAGCAGCACGAGCGACAGCGCGACCTCGGCGGCGACGAGCAGGCGGCGTCCCGCGCGCTGCCCGCGTCCGCTCGTCGTCCGCACGCCCGTGGCGGCCGCGGCGACGCTGGCGCCGGCGTGCGCGGTCGTGGCCGCGGCGAACACCACGCCGGCGAGCAGCGCCGCGGCGAGCGTCACGCCGACCACGCGCAGGTCGATCACGACGTCGTCGGCGCGCGGCAGGTCGTGCGGCAGACGGCCGAGCAGCGCGCGCGTGCCTAACGTCGCGGCGGCCAGCCCCAGCACGCCGCCCGTCAGCGCGAGCGTCGCGTTCTCGACGACGAGCTGGAGGAAGACGCGGCCGCGCGTGGCGCCGAGCGCGGCGCGCGTCGCGAACTCGCGCTCCCGCCGCGCCGCGCGGGCGACGAGCAGGTTCGCGACGTTCGCGCACGCGATGAGCAGCACGAAGCCGACGGCACCGAGCAGCATGAGCAGTCCGCGGCGCACCGGCCGCGCGGCCTGCTCGGCGAGCGAGATCGCGGCGAAGCCGATCTTGCCGTAGAGCTTCGGGAACTCCTCGGCGAGCGCCTGCCGGATGCGCGCGAGGTCGACGCGCGCGTCCACGGTCGAGAAGCCCGGCTTGATCCGCGCGACGGCGGCGAGGTTCTCCGTGCCGCGCGCGGCGCGATCCTGGTCGGAGAAGATGAGCGGCGTCCACAGCTCGGTGCGCGGCCGGAACTGCAGCCCCGCGAGCAGCTCGGCGCCGCGCGGGAACGCGAATCCGCTCGGCATCACGCCGACCACGCTGAACGACTCGCCACTCAGCGTCACCGTACGCCCGACGATGCGCGGGTCGCCGCCGAAGCGCCGCTGCCAGAGGTCGTAGCCGATGACGGCGACGCGCGCGGCGCCGGGGAGCGCGTCGTCGGCGGTGAGGTCGCGGCCGAGCAGCGGGTGCACGCCCAGCGTCCGGAACAGCGCGGGGTCGGCGCGCACGCCGGCGACCATCGTCGCCCCCTGCCCGGCGGCGTCTCCCGCGAGCGTGTACGGCGACGAGCGGAACGCGGCGATCGACGAGAGCGCGCGCGTCTGCTCGCGGATGTCGAGGAAGTCCGGCGCCGACAGCGGCATCCCCGTCGAGGTCCACCCGCCGAAGTCACCGGCGGACCAGACCATCACGAGGCGCGACGGGTCGGCGTACGGCAGGGGGCGGAGCAGCACGCCGTTCACGAGCGTGAACACCGCCGCCGCACCGCCGATGCCCAGCGCCAGTGTCAGCACGGCGGCGATCGTGAACAGCGGCGAGCGGCGCAGCGTGCGCAGCGCGTAGCGCGTGTCCATCGCGAGGTTCCACCGCACCGTCGCGACGCGCCGCACGCGCTCGCGCTCCTCGCGGATGTCGACGCACTCCTCTTCCACGGCGTCGACGTCGCCGAACGACGCGGCGGCGGCGCGACGCGCCTCGTCGGGCGACATGCCGTGCGCCTCGAACTCGGCGGCCCGCATGTCGAGGTGGTAGCGCAGCTCGGCGTCGACGTCGCGGCGGGGGTCGGCCTTCACGTCGCGGGGGCGAAGTGGGGTGGGCATGGCGCGGGCTCCGGCGTTAGGCGGCGGTCGAGGACAGCGCGGTCGTGACGGCCTGCGAGAAGCGGTTCCACCGTTCCACCTCGGCGCGGAGCTGCCCGCGGCCCGTCGGGGTGAGCGAGTAGAACTTCGCCTCGCGCCCGGTGTCGGTGACGCGCCACTCCTCGGCGAGGAGGCCGCGCTTCTCGAGCCGGTGCAGCGCGGGGTACAGCGCCCCCTCCTGCACGGTGAGCGCGTCGGCGGTGGTGTCGCGGATCCAGCGGCCGATGGCGTAGCCGTGGCGCGGTCCCCAGCTCACCGCCTTGAGCACGAGGATGTCGAGCGTGCCGACGAACAGGTCGCTGGCCATGAGCGGCTCCGGGTGAGGGACCCCTGCGTGGCTTAGGGATACGGCGCGGCGACGCCTAAGTCAACGAGGGGTTCGCAACCATTCGTCACATCATGCTGTCAGATCGCCTATAGTCGATCCGACCATAGGAGCCATGCCCAGCGACACGTTCCTCCCCCTGAAGAACGTCGACGTCCTGATCCTCACGATGCTCACCGCGGGCGAGCGCCACGGCTACGGCATCCGGCAGGACATCATCGACCACACCGACGGCGCGCTGCGGCTCGAGGCGGCGAACCTGTACCGCTCGATCCGCCGGCTCACGGACCTCGGCTTCGTCGACGAGTCCGGGCGCCGCGCCGCACCCGACGCGGACGACGAGCGGCGCCGGTACTACCGCATCACCGCCGCCGGCCACCGTGCGCTCGCCGCCGAGATGCTGCGCCTGCGCGCGCTCGTGCGCCTCGCCGAGGCGCGGCGCCTCATCCCGCCGGAGCCGGCATGACGCCGCGCTCCAGCGATCCCGCGCCGGGCGAGCGTCTCTTCCGGCTGCTGCTCCGCGTGTACCCCGCCGCGTTCCGCGACCGCGTCGGCGACGACATGGTCGACTTCTACCGCGACCGATGGCGCGAGCACCGTGCGTTAGGCGGCGGCGCCGTCACGCTCTGGTTCCGCGTGCTCGGCGACCTCGCGGCGCACGCGCCCGCCGAGCACCTCGCCGAGCGCGCACGTCGGCGCATCCCTTCCCCACTCCCGCACCAGGAGCGCGACCCGATGTCGTCCCGTCATCTCCGCCTCGCGATGCGCAGCCTCTCCCGCCGGCCGGGGTTCGTCGCGGTGGTGCTGGCGACGCTCGCGCTGGGCATCGGCGCGAACGCCGCGATCTTCAGCGTCGTGAACGGCATCCTCCTGCGCCCGCTGCCGTTCCGCGAGCCAGAGCGCGTCGTGCGCGTCACGCTCGCCGACCCGTACTCGCAGCTCGCCGAGATGGAGCTGTACGACCTCCGGCGCGACATGCGCGCCGTCACGTCCATCGCCGGCTACAGCGGCGCGGACGCGACGATCACCGGCGGCGCGGAGCCCGACCGCGTGACGCTCGCGCGCGTCACCGACCAGTTCTTCTCGACGTTGGGCGCGTCGCCCGCGATGGGCCGCACGTTCACCGCGGAGGAGGAGCGCCCCGGCGGGCCGCGCGCGATCATCCTCAGCGACGCGCTGTGGAAGGGCTACCTTGGCGGCCGCAAGGACATCGTCGGCAGCAAGATCGACATCAACGGCGTGCCGCGCACCGTCATCGGCGTCATGCCGCCGCGCTTCGACTATCCGGCCTCCGAGGTCGCCGGGTGGGTGCCGATGCGGCTCAACCCCGACTCGCTCGACACGCGCAACAACCACGTGATGATCGGCGTCGCGCGGCTACGTCCCGGCGCGACGGTGGAGGCGGCGCGCACCGAGATGACGACGCTCGTCGCGCGCTGGAAGCGCGACTTCCCCGACATCTACGGCGCCGACACGCCGATCGTACCGCGCGTCGACCCGATCGTGCAGGCGATCGTCGGCGACACGCGGCCGTTCCTGCTCGCGCTCATGGGCGCCGTCGGGTTCGTGCTGCTCATCGCGTGCGTGAACGTCGCGAACCTGCTCATCACGCGCGGCGAGTCGCGCCGACGCGAGCTCGCGGTGCGCGCGGCGCTCGGCGCGTCGCGCACCCAGCTCGCGCAGCAGGTGCTCGCCGAAGGCGCGCTGCTGGCGATCGGCGGCGGCGTGTTGGGACTCGTCGCCGCGTGGGCCGCGACGCGCGGGCTGCTCGCGCTCGCGCCGTCGAACATCCCGCGCCTCGACGAGGTGCGGATCGATCCCGCCGTGCTCGCATTCACCGGCGGCGTGTCGCTGCTCTCCGGGCTGCTCGCGGCGCTCGTACCGGCGGTGCGCGCGGCGCGCGGCGCGCCCGCGCAGCCGCTGCGCGAGGGCGGACGCGGCGCCGCGACGTCGGTCGCCACGCGGCGCACGCGCTCGGCGCTCGTCGTCGCGCAGGTCGCGCTCGCCGTCGTGACGCTGTCCGGCGCGGGGCTCATGCTGCGCAGCCTGTGGAAGATCCAGGCGACGGACCTCGGCTTCTCCCCGGACCACGTGCTCACCGCACGCGTCTCCCCCATCTCGCCCAACGACCCGAGCGTGACCGACGCCACCACGGCCCAGCGCTGGCGCGAGATTCTCGACCGCGTGTCGGCCGTGCCCGGCGTACGGTCCGCGGCCGCCGCGACGACGCTCCCCGTCGCGAACGAGGACGACAGCCGCTGGAGCATCCTCCTCGACGGGCGCGTGCTCAAGAACATCAGCGAGTCACCGTCGGCGAAGCCGGTGCACGTGACGCCCGACTTCTTCCGCACGCTCGGCATCCACGTCGTGCGCGGCCGCCCACTGCTGCCGACCGACCGCGAGGGCGCGCCCGCGGTGATGGTCGTGAACGAGACGATGGCGCGGCAGATGTGGCCGAACCGGGATCCGTTAGGCCACACGGTTCGCCTGTTCGGTCGCGGTGAGTGGGCGACCGTGGTGGGCGTCGTGCGCGACGTACGCTCCGGCGGCTTCCAGGCCGAGGTTCCGCCGACGTTCTACGTGGCGCACGCGCAGGGTACGGCGGCCGCGCTCTACACTCCCTGGTCGATGACGCTCGCCGTGCGCACGACGGGCGACCCCGCCGCGCTCGCGCCGGCGCTGCGCCGCGCGATCCGCGCGGCGGCGCCAGCGGCGCCGATCACCCAGGTGCGCACCATGAACGAGATCGTCTCCGGCTCCATCGCGAGCCGCCGCTTCACCACCACGCTGCTCGGTGTGTTCGCCGGCGTCGCGCTCGTCCTCGCCGGCATCGGCATCTACGGCGTGGTCGCGTACCTCGTCGCGCAGCGCACGAACGAGCTCGGGCTCCGCGTGGCCCTCGGCGCGCCGCGCGGCGCGGTCGTCGGGCTCGTCCTGCGGCAGGGGATGCGGCTCACCGGCGTGGGGCTCGTCGTCGGCGTCGCGTTCGCGCTCGTGCTGACGCGGCTCGTCCGCTCACTGCTCGTGGAGGTCTCGGCCGTCGACCCACCGACGTTCGCGGCGGTGGTGCTCGGGCTGCTCGGCGTGGGACTCCTGGCGTGCGCGGTGCCGGCGCGGCGCGCGCTCGCCGTCAGCCCGACGCAGGCGCTGCGCGCGGAGTGAGTCGTGGCGCGCATCGTGGCGTGACTCGTGGCGTGACGCGCCGTGGGCCGCCGTGTACGTTTCGCGGCGGCCCACATCCGGAGCGTACATGCCCACCGAGTCCGACGTCCGCCACTTCCGCTGGGACGACATGCCGCGCGAGCGGGTGACCGACACGATCGACCGTCGCATCATCACCGGCCCGCGCATGATGATCGCGCACGTCTACATCAAGCAGGGCGGCCACGTCCCGCGGCACCAGCACGAGAACGAGCAGATCACCTACATCCTCGAGGGCGCGCTCCGATTCCGCCTCGGCGAGAACGGCGAGCGGGAGGTCGACGTGCGCGCGGGCGAGGTGCTGGTGATCCCGTCCAACGTGCCGCACGAGGCGACGGCGCTCGAGGACACGCTCGACGTCGACGTGTTCAACCCGCCGCGCCAGGACTGGCTCGACGGGACGGACTCGTACTTTCATCGGAAGTAACGCCGTCTCACGCGGAGACGCGGAGAACGCGGACAACTATCTCTGGGGATCCACAGGCGATCGAAGGGATCTCGAGATCCTTACCATCGCTCTTGGATCGCCAGTGGTCGTTGCAGTGCTCCGCGCTCTCCGCGCCTCGGCGTGAGATCCATAAGGAGATACTCGCATGGATCTCGGATTGCGCGGCCGTGTCGCGCTCGTCGCCGGCGCGAGCCGTGGGCTGGGACGCGCGGTGGCGGAGGAGCTGGCGGCGGAGGGCGCGGACCTCGTGCTCTGCTCGCGCGGCGAGGGGCCGCTGCGCGAGGCGGCGGACGCGATCGGACGGTCGGGCGTGCGCGTCGTCGCGTATCCCGCGGACCTCGGCGACCCGGCGCAGGTGGAGCGCGTGCTCGCCGCGGCGAGGGACGCGTTCGGGCGCGTCGACGTGCTCGTGACCAATACCGGCGGTCCGCCGCCGGGGCCGTTCGAGAGCCACTCGCGCGACGCGTGGCACGCCGCCGTCGGCCAGCTGCTCGACTCGGTGCTCGAGCTGACGCGCGGCGTGCTTCCCGGCATGAAGGAGCGCCGCTGGGGACGCATCATCAACGTCACGTCGATCGCCGTGAAGCAGCCGGTGGAGAACCTCGTCCTCTCCAACAGCATCCGCGCCGCCGTCACGGGCATGGCGCGCACGCTCGCGAACGAGGTGGCCGCGTACAACGTCACGGTGAACAACGTGCTCCCCGGCTACACGCGCACCGAGCGTGTCGAGCAGCTCGCCGCGCACAACGCCGCCGCACGCGGCACCGACACCGCCGCGGCGTTCGCGGCGTGGGAGCGCGAGATCCCGATGGGACGACTCGGCGAGCCGCGCGAGTTCGCGGCGCTCGTCGCGTTCCTCGCGTCGGACCGGGCGAGCTACATCACGGGGACGTCGATCCCGGTCGACGGCGGGTGGATCAAGGCGCTGCTGTGACCACCCGGCTCTGTCCGGAGACGCCGTTCTCGTCGAACGCCTCGATCGCGAACCAGTACCCCTGTCCCGCGGTGAGCGCGCGCAGCTCGAGCGACGTGCCGCGGTCGGCCCACAGCTGGTAGGTCTGGTACAGCTTGTCCGGCGCGATCCCCCACAGGACGTTGTAGCCGACCGCGCCGGGCACGGGGCTCCACGTGATCGTCGCGTCGCGCGCGTCGGCGTGGCGGCGGACCGTTAGGCCGTCGGGCGTCCCCGGCCGCGCGCCATCACCGGTGCCGAACACGCGCAGGTCGCTGATCGCGAGATTCGCCGCGCCGACGTGGCCGTGCACGTAGCGCACGTAGCGGGCGCGCGCCGGCGCCGCGAGCTCCACGTACGCGTTCGCGTGGTCGCGTCGCTCACGCGTGAGATCCGCGACGGTCCGCCACGTCGTCCCGTCGGTCGACGTCTGCAGCCGGAACGTCGTGTAAACCGACGAGTCGCTCGCGAAGCGGTCCGACCGCCAGTCGGTGTAGTTCACCTGCGCCGCGCGTACGGTGCGCGGCGCGCCGAGGTCCACGGTGAGCGTCTCGCCGGCGCGGTTCGCGGCGGACACCCAGAACGTGCGCGGGTCCTCGTCGGTGACGTTGCGCGCCGGGAACGTGTCGCGCGTCGTCGACGCGACCGCGGGACGGCGATAGGAGAGCAGCATCCAGCCGGTGAACGTCGATCGCGTGTCGTCCCACCGCGACGTCGGCGCGCGGTGGGGGAAGTCGCCGAACCGCGTGTCGACGTGCAGCTGGCCGTCGCGGTCGAAGCCGGCGGGGAACATCACGACGCGCCGCTCGAACGGCCAGTTGACGCCGACCCAGCTCGTGCCGGTGTTCCACCAGTTGCCGTGCGCGTCGGCGAACGTGTTGCCGTGCCCCGCGCCCGTGACGAAGCCGCCCGGCTTGTACGAGATGGGATTGTACGGCGCGTAGGTGAACGGGCCTAACGGCGCGTCGCCGACGTACGTGCCGTTCGCGTACACGTTGTACTCGGTGCCCGGCGCCGAGTACTGCAGGTAGTAGCGCCCGCCGTGCTTCGTCATCCACGCGCCCTCGACGAACGGCGTGATCGTCGTGTCGCGGTGGTCGCGCCCGAACCGCTCCCACCCGTGCGCGTCGGGATGCAGCCGCAGGAGATGCGTCGGGTGCTCGTGCTTGTACGCGAGCCGCCGCGCCGGATCCAGCTCGAGTCCGTACAGCGGGTACGCGTTCGACGAGCCCCAGTACAGATACCAGCGCCCGTCGTCGTCGCGGAACAGCGTCGGGTCCCACGGGCCGGGCTGCACCGAGTCGGGGTGCACGAGCTGCCCCGCGCGCTCGCTCCCCTGCTGCACGGCGTACGGCAGCGGCGGCAGCAGCCGGTTGTAGAACTCGAGCCGTCCCGTCTCCGGCCGCGTCGAGTAGAGGATCGGCTGCGGCATCGTCGCCGACGGCAGCAGCAGCAGCGTGTCGCCCGTGGAGATCGCGGCCGGCGCGACGACGTCGAGGAACGGCCAGCGACTCGGCGTCACGAACGACCACCGCACGAGATCCGTCGACCGCCAGTAGCCACCCGACACGGTGACGAACAGGTAGTACGCGCCGCGGTGCGGCACGATCACCGGATCGGCGCCCTGCCGGTACGAGATCCCCTGGTTGAGCTGCTCGAAGTTGTACTTGTAGTCCAGGTCGAGCGGGTTCGCGTAGGTGCGCCCCGGCGCTGCCTGCGCGGCCATGACGTTAGGCGCGGCGAGCACCGCGGCCGCGATCAGGCGGCGCATCACGTCACGTCGCGGATCGGGACGAGCGCCGCAGCGGGCCGGCCGTCGGCGGCGCGAGCATGAGCAGCAGCGTCTCGATGGTGCGCGCGGCGATCGTGCGGAAGCGCGCGTCGTCGAAGCCGAAGCGTCCGCCGAAGTGGAGCGTGACGAGGCCGTGCACCGTCGCCCACGCGACCTGGATCAGCTCCGCCGGATCGCCGGCGCGCACCTCGCCCGCGTCCATCGCCTCCTTCACCGCATCGACCATCGCGCCGAACGCCGGCGACGTCGTCGTGCGCAGCGACGCCGGCGCGTCGGGCAGGTTGGGACGCGGCACGAGGTACATGAGCTGGAACAGCTTCGGCTCGCCGAGGGCGAACCCGACGTACGCCGTGAGCGCGCCGCGGATCCGCTCGAGCGGCGTGGCCGCGGTGGCGGCGCGCGCGAGATACTGCTCCCACCGGCTGAACCCCTCGTCGACGAGCGCGTCGAGGAGCGCGTCCTTGTCGCGGTAGTGCCGGTAGAGCGCCATCGGCGTCAGCCCGACCTCCTCGGCGATCCGCCGCATGGAGACCGCGTCGAGCCCTTCCTTCTGATGGAGTCGCTCGGCCGCCGCCAGGATCCGGTCGCGTGTCGCCGCCATGTGTACACCGTATACGCGGCGGCGACGTCGCGCAAGCGCCGGGTCGATCGCGCTCAGTCGTCCCAGGAGCGCAGGCCGAGCAGCTTCTCGCCGAGCGGCGTGAGCGTCGCGCGCGCGTAGCGCGTCTGCTCCCAGCCGCGCGGGTCGCCGGGGAACGCGTAGCCCTCCGGCGGGATGCGATCGCGCCACGACGACATGCGCCACTGTCGCAGCGCCTCGTTCTCCTCCTGCGCGGGCATCATCGAGATGTATTGCGCCATGCGCACCTTGCCGTTCGATCTGTTGGGCCGGATCCCGTGCGCGAGGGAGCTGTTGAAGATCAGCAGGTCGCCCGCCTCCATCGGCACCTTCACGATCTCGAAGCCGGTGACGTCCGGCTTGAAGTGATCGCGGTCGGCGGGCTGCCCGAGCTTCCACGTGTCGTACGTGCGGAACAGCTCGGGCACGCACTGGAAGCCGCCCATGTTCTCGTCGGTCTGGTCGGCGAGCGCGAGCACCCCCTGCACGTTCTGCGGCTTCGTCTCGGGGTCGTAGTCCCAGTGGATGAACCCCTTGAACTCGAACCCGGGCCGCATCGGCAGGTTGAGGTTCGCACGGTCGATCGTCACCCACAGCTTCTCGGTGCCCCACACGTCGACGAACGCGTCGTACACGCGCGGGTGCTGTCGGTTGTCCCACTCGTACTGATGGTTGTACAGCTCCACCATGCCGCTGTTGGTCAGCTCCTTCATCTTCATCTCCGCGCGCGGCGGGGCGTACCACGTCTCGGGGTCGTTCGGATCCTTCTCCTCGAACTCCCAGAGCAGCGACGCGAGACGCTCGAGGTTCTCGCGCGGCACGACCTGCTTCACGACGACGTAGCCGTTCCGCTTCCAGAACCGCCAGTCGTCCTCGGAGAGCACCCGCAGCGTCGACGCGTCGGCGTGCTCGCGGAGCCGCACCGCACTGCTCGTCGCCGTCGTCGGGTTGCCGGGGATGTCGGTGTGCGCGTTGTCGGGCAGCGCGGCGGCAGGCGCCATGGTCTGGACGGTCATGCGGGCCTCGCGGTTGGGGTGAGCCGATGCACCAAGGTGACGCGACCGGGCGGCACGCGCTTGGCCGCGACTGGCCGGTTCTTGCACTATCTTGCTCGCCGGCACCCGGGAGCGCACCGATGCGGAGCATCCTCGAGCACGTCGAGCCCGATCCGAACAGCTCGTTCCGGCTGCTGACGCCGCACCTCCCGGACGTCTTCCTCTGGCACTACCACCCCGAGTACGAGGTGGTCTACATCGAGGGGGCGAGCGGCACGCGCCACGTCGGCGACCACATCTCGCGCTACGAGGGCAGCGACCTGGTGTTCATCGGACCGAACGTGCCGCACCTGAACTTCGATTACGGCGTGACCACGGCGTACCGCAAGGTGGTCGTGCAGCTGAAGCCCGATTTCCTCGGTGCCACCGCGTGGGACGCCCCGGAGCTCGCGCCGATCGCGGCACTGTTCGAGCGCGCGCGGTCGGGCCTCTCGTTCCACGGCGCGACGAAGGCCGCGGTCGGGCGTCAGCTCACGCGCCTCCCCGCGCTGCCCCCGTTCCAGCGTCTGCTCCTGCTGCTCCGCATCTTCGAGCGGCTCGCGTCGAGCGACGAGGCGACGCCGCTGCGCGCCGAGTGCGCCGCCGACGCGTACGACCCGCAGGAGCAGCGTCGCATGCGCGCGCTCGGCCGGTTCGTCGCCGACGAGTACGGGCGGAAGATCCAGCTGCGTGAGGCCGCGGCGGTCGTCAACCTCACCGATGCGGCGTTCTGTCGCTTCTTCAAGCGCATGACGCGGCTCACGTTCACCCAGTTCGTGAACCGGTATCGCGTGCACCAGGCGCAGCGGCTGCTGCTCACCGGCCACAGCGTGACGCAGGCCGCGCTCGCGTGCGGCTTCGAGAGCGTGTCGTACTTCAACAAGGTGTTCCGGCGCGTGACGGGCGAGAACCCGCTCCGCTTCCGCCAGCGGCATCGACGCGGCGAGCATGCCGTCGGCCGGTCGATCCGTTAGGCACCCGCCGTTGCGCGCGATCATCTTCGACCTCGACAACTGTCTCGCGCCGGCGAGCGAGGTCCACGAGTCGCTGGTCGAGCCGGTGTTCGCCGCCATCCGCGGCGCGAATCGGGGCGACGTCGAGCCCGACGCGCTGGACGCGGCGCTCCGCGATTTCTGGGTGCATGCGTTCGACGTCGTCGCCGAGCGCCACGGCTTCACGCCCGCGATGCGCGACGCCGGCTGGCGCGCGTTCAGCGAGATCGAGGTGCGGGCGCCGATGCGCGGCTACGGCGATCTCGACGTCCTGCCGCACCTCGGCGACCGCCGCTTCCTCGTGACGTCCGGGTTCAGGCGGCTGCAGGAGAGCAAGGTGCGCGCGCTCGGCATCGGCGCGCACTTCGAGGAGCTCCTGGTCGACGCGATCGAGGAGCCGGACCGGCGCGGGAAGGAGTGGTTGTTCGTCGACCTCATGACGCGCCACGCCCTGCCGCGCGACGACGTGCTCGTCGTGGGCGACAATCCCGACTCCGAGCTCGCCGCCGCCGAGCGGTTGGGTCTGCGCGCCGTCCAGATCCTGCGACCCGGCGTGGTGCGCGCGCGCGCGACCGCGCACGTGGCGGATCTGGCCGAGCTGCGCGCGATGCTGGACGCGTGGCCGTGACGCGTCGTCCCTAGATTCCGCGCATGATCGACATCCGACATACCGACGAGGTGCGCGACGCGCTCCACCGCGGCGCGCCCGTGGTCGCGCTCGAGAGCACCATCATCAGCCACGGCATGCCGTACCCGCAGAACGTCGAGACCGCGCGCGCCGTGGAGCGCGTGGTGCGCGACGCGGGTGCCGTGCCGGCGACGATCGCGGTGCTGCACGGCGTCCCGACCGTGGGTCTCGACGACGACGCGCTGGAGCTGCTCGGCAACGACCGCACGGTGCTGAAGGCGAGCGTGCGCGACCTGCCGTACGTGATCGCCGCGGGTCGCCACGGCGCGACGACCGTCTCGGCGACGATGCGCCTCGCGGCGCTCGCCGGCGTGCGCGTGTTCGCCACCGGCGGCACCGGCGGCGTGCACCGCGGCGCGGAGTCGACGTTCGACGTGTCGGCCGATCTCACCGAGCTCGCGCGCACCGACGTCGCCGTCGTGAGCGCGGGGGTGAAGAGCATCCTCGACATCGGCCGCACGCTCGAGGTGCTCGAGACGCTCGGCGTGCCCGTGATCGTGCTCGGCGCGCGGACGTTTCCCGCGTTCTACTCGCGCGACAGCGGCTTCCCCGCGCCGCTCACGCTCGACACGCCGGCCGACGTCGCCGCCATGCTGCGGGCGAAGCGCGCGCTCGGCCTCGCGTGCGGCACACTCGTCGCGAACCCGATCCCGCAGGATGCCGAGATCCCGCGCGCGGAGATCGACCCGATCATCGCGCGCGCGCTGACCGAGATGGACACGGCCGGCATCGTCGGCAAGGAGACGACGCCGTTCCTGCTGAAGCGCATCGTCGAGATCACCGGCGGCCGCAGCCTCGCGGCGAACGTGGCGCTCGTGAAGCACAACGCGCGCGTCGCCGCGGAGATCGCCGTCGCGCTCGCGGCGGAGGGCGCCTAACGGTGGTGGTGGGCCGTGCGCCGGATCTGGCGCACGAGGTACCAGACGACCAGCAGGTTCACGACGAGCGCGCCCACCCGCGGCACCGTGACGCGGCGCGTGATCTCGTACACCTCGAACGGCACGAGCGACGCCGTCGCGACGACCGTGAGGTACTCGGCCCACCGGCGGCAGCGCCATAAGCCGATCCCCTCGGTCACGAACAGCGCCGCGTAGAGCAGCGCCGCCACGCCGAGCGCCTCGAGGCGGTGCCGGCTCAGCGCGCTGATGCGCTCGAGCAGCGCGACGACGCGGTGCGTGAGTCCGCGGTCGTAGGTCGCCGCGAGCGTCGCGACCCAGTCCTGCGCGCGGGCGGCGGCCCGGCGGCTCAGCAGCCCGAACGCGCCGAGCGCGACGACCACGAACAGTGCCGCCTTCACGAACTTGAACGACGCGATCGCGAGCAGCACGCGGTCGCGCTGCCGGATCGGTGGCGGCGGCGGCCCGAGGTGCAGCCGGTGGTGGTGCCGCGGCGCGGCGAGGTCGGGGACGGTCATGCGCCTGACGGCGAGCGCCTAACGGCGCTCCCCGAACGCCTCCCAGTCGACGAGCGGCGCGTCGAGCACCGCGCGCTGCACCGCGTCGGCCACGGCGCGCCGCAGCGCGGTCGGCACCGGCCCCTCGCCGCGGCTGCTCACGCGGTTCGTGAGCAGCACGACGAACAGTCCGCGCTCCGGGTCGATCCAGATGGAGGTGCCCGTGAACCCGGTGTGCCCGAGGCTGCGGGGCGAGAAGTAGCGGCCGGAGCTCGACGCTCCCGACGGCGTGTCCCAGCCGAGCGCGCGGCTCGAGCCCGGCCCCTGCGGCGCCGTCCAGCGGGCGAGCGTCTGCGGCGCCACCACGCGCACGCCGCCGTACGTGCCGCCGTTCAGGACCGTCTGCGCGAACGTCGCGAGGTCGCGCGCCGACGAGAACAGCCCCGCGTGCCCGGACACGCCGCCGAGCGCCCACGCGTTGCCGTCGTGCACCACGCCGTGCAGCAAGCCGCCGCGCGACGTGTCCACCACCGTCGGCGCCGTGCGCCGCATGAGCGCCGCGTCGGCCGTGTCCGGCGTGAAGCGCGTGTCGCGCATGCCTAACGGCGCGAAGACCCGCGCCGCGGCGAACGCGTCCAGCGTCTGTCCCGTGACGCGCTCGATCACTGCCTGCAGCAGCACCATGTCCCAGTCGCTGTACACCATCTGCGTCCCGGGCACGTACTTCAGCGGCCGCGCGTTGATCTGCGCGAGGTACTCGGCCCGCCCGCGGTACTTGGTGTACAGCGGCGCGTACGCCTCCAGGCCGCCCGAGTGGGTGAGCAGCATGCGCACCGTGATGGCCGCCTTGTCCGGCGCATCGAGCTCCGGCAGGTAGTCGTGCACCGGGCGCGACACGTCGAGTCGGCCCTCCTCCTCGAGGATCATCGCCGACGTCGTCGTGGCGATCACCTTCGTGAGCGACGCCAGGTCGTAGAGCGTCGAGTCGGTGACGGCGGGCGCGCCGGGGGCCCAGTCGGTGGCGCCGTAGCCCCGCAGGTGGACGAGCCGTCCCCAGCGGCCGACCGCGAGGCTGGCGCCCGGCGCGGCATCGGCGGCGAGCGCCGCGCGGACGATGGAGTCGAGGCGCGCCGGAAGCCGCGGGTCCATCCCCACCGCGGCGGGCGGCGCCGCGACGAGCGTGGCGACCGTGGCCAGGCGGCTGGGCTCGACCGTCACCGGAGCGGGGACGGTGGGGCGGCGCACCGGCGCGGGGGCGCAGGCGCCGACGAGCGCGCTGACGGCGAGGGTACCGGCGACGGCCCCGTGGGGCACGCGGGAGACCCGGGGGCGACGGCCCACGCGGGGTCAGTCGGCGTACGGGTAGTCCGGGTCGGCGAGCCGCTCGGCGCGGGCCGCCGCTTCCTCGCCGGCGACCTGGCGCGCGAGGTCGAGCAGCATGGGGCTCAGGTGCTGCCCGTAGCGGAGCAGCGTCTCCGCCCGCTGAGGGCGGCCGAGCAGGAAGGCGAGGATCGGCGTGTCCGCCTTGTTGCCGTTGCAGCGCTGGCAGGCGAGGACCAGGTTGTCGCGCCGGTCGTACGCGGTCTGCCCGCGCCGCGGGGTCACGTGGTCGAGCGTGATGGCCGTGGGCTCGTGCTTCAACCCGCAGTAGGCGCACACCGGGCCGTGGCGGTCGAGCAGCCACTCGCGGGTGTCGGTATAGGCGCGGCGCCCGGTCGGGAGCGACGTCAGGCGGACGGCGGGGGCGGAACCCTTGGATTTGCGGCGCCGGGGGCGCCCGCGCGGCTCGGGGCCGCTGTGGTCGGGATGTCCGCGGTGCTCCGGGGCGCGGGAGGGGGCGGCGTCGGCTGGGCGGCCCCCCGGTTTCGGCCCGGAGCGGGAACGATTTGTCGGTCGTGCGGTCACTTGTGGTACTGCTGGTACGGAAAACGGTGCGGCTCACGTGATGACGACCGGCCCATGCCGATCGATACGCGAGTGCTAGCACGTGAATGATACACCACAGAGGCCGCCAGGCACCGCCCAGCCGGGATCCAGCGTGACGCGGGCCGCATCGATCGGCCGCCGCGCCCGCCGCCGCCCCGACCGAGGTGAACCCCGCCGGCCGGCGCGCGGAGGCCCGCTCCGTCCCGGTTCCGGACCGGGAGCCGCTCGCGTCCGCGATGCCATGAATGGTGCCGTCGTCCGCCCGCGGACGTGCCTAACGATCGCGCGTGATGCATCCGTGTGCGCGGCGTTGAAACTCCGCCACGAGGCCCGGCGTAGAGCCCTCACGCCGGCGAAACATCACGATCGACGACACGAGACGATGCACGACGCTCACCATTCGATGAGGTCTTCTCCAATGAACGCTCGCACTCTTGCCCGTGTGCTCACGGGCGCGCTCGGCGTCGCCGGCATCGTCGCCGCCGCCCCACTCGCTGCGCAGTCCGCGACGCCCGCCACGCGTCCCGTCGCGACCTTCCGCGTCGCGACGTACAACCACGACCGCACCATGCCCGCGGTCGTCGTCGTCGGCGACTCCGCGGGACAGCTCGTCGCGAGCTACCGCCTCGCGAAGGATCAGTCGGAGCACCGCATGGGCGTGTTCGTGTACGGCGAGGATCTCGTCGTCGTCGGCGAGACGGAGAAGGGCGTCCTCGAGCTGGTATTCGAGAAGCAGGCGCAGCGGGTCACCGGCGGCGAGGTCACCGGCCGCTGGTCGCGCGGCGAGCAGGAAGGCGTGCTGCGCGGCCGCGTGAAGAGCTGATGCGCACGAGGTATCGAAAAGCGGCGCGGGCGGAGGCCTAACGGTCTCCGCCCGCGCCGCATGACGTATCCCCCTGCCTAACGATCTGGCACGCGCACGTTCCCGAGGACGCCGAGCGCGATCGGCATCGGCTGGACGCGGCTCGTGGTCGAGTTGTCGCCGAGCTGTCCTGACGCGTTCTTCCCCCAGCAGTACCCGATGCCGCCGGCGATGCCGCACGAGTGCGACGCGCCGACGTCGACGGTGGTGAACAGCAGCCCGCCGGTGACCGCAGCGGGCGTCGCGTGCGGCGCCGTACCACCGTCGCCGAGCTGCCCGTCGGCGTTCGCGCCCCAGCACAGCGCGCCGCTCGTGGACGTCACGGCGCACGTGTGCCCGCTGTGCGTGCCGATGCGGCTCAGGAGCTGGTTCGTGGCGACGAGGGCCGGCGTGAGCCGCGACGTCGTCGTCCCGTCGCCGAGCTGCCCGGACGCGTTGTTTCCCCAGCAGTACGCCTGGCCGGCGTTCGTGACCGCGCACGAGTGCGCGAGGCCGAGCGACAGCGACACGAAGGACTGGCCGCCCTTCACGAGCGTCGGGCGGCCCTGCGCCGCGGTGGTGCTGTCGCCCAGCTGGCCGTCGGCGTTCCGTCCCCAGCACAGCGTCGCCCCGGCGGTCGTCGTGCCGCAGGTGTGCGCACCGCCCGCCGCGATCGCGCTGAACGTTGCGCCCCCGGAGACCGTGACGGGGCGCGTCCGGTTCGTCGTCGTGCCGTCGCCGAGCTGCCCGTCGGTGTTGACGCCCCAGCAATAGGCCTGGCCCGTCGCCACGGTGAGCCCACAGGTGAAGTCGGTGCCCGCCGCGAGCGCGGAGAGCTTGGCGAGCGTCGTCCCCTGGATCGGCGTGGGCAGCAGCCGGTCCTGGGTGTCACCGAGTCCCAACGCCCCGCCGACGTTGCGCCCCCAGCAGTACACCTGGTTCGATGCGTTCGTCGTCAGCCCGCACACGTGCGATGCACCGGCGACGAGCTGGGTGAACTGCGCGGACGTGCCGGCGGTACGCGGCACCCCGCGCGACGTGCGCGTCCCGTCGCCGAGCTGTCCGTACGTGTTGTCGCCCCAGCAGACCACCTGGCGCGACGAGTTGATCCCGCATGAGAAGGCGTCGCCGAGCACGATCGACGTCAGCCCCGTACTGGCGGTCGCCCTGAACGTCACCGCCGGTACCGCGGGCACGCTCGGGACCGACGCGACGAGGGTGTTCGGTCCCGACGGTCCGAGCGTCCAGGTCGTCTGTGCGATGCCGTTCGCGTCGCTGATGTCGGTGCGGGTGGTGACGCTCCCGGCGCCACCGGTGACGCGGAAGTCGACGGTGACGTTAGGCACCGGGAAGTTGTTCGCGTCGACGACGCGGACGGCGGGCTGGATGGGCGTCGGCGTGTTGCCGGCCGCGACCTGGTTGTCGCCCGCCGTGACGACGAGCCGCGCCGCCACCGGCGGAGGAACGGCGATCGTGAGCCGCGCGATCTGGTCGGCGAACCCGTTCGCCTTACCGCGCAGCGTCAGCGGGTACGTGCCGGCGCCCATCGTCGAGTCCACACGCGCGGAGATGCGCACCGTATCGCCGGCCGCGCCGGTCGACCTGGACAGCGTCGCGCTGATGCCGGGGGGCGCCGGGTCGAGGCTGAGCGCCACCGGGATCGCGAACCCGCCGACGCCGGCCACCCGTGCGGTGCTCCCGCCGCTCAGTCCCCGCGAGACGGAGATCGTGCTCGTCGGCAGCGCGAGCGAGAAGCCGGGCACGCGGAGCATGAGGGGCGCGGTCGCGTCGCTGACGCCCTGCGTCTTGCCGCGCACGGTGAGCGGGAAGTCGCCCGGCGTGGCAGCGCCCGCGACGGCGAGCGTGACGTGGGCCGTCGTCACGCCGCCGGATAGCGTCGCCGGCGTCACCGTCGGGGTCACGCCGTTAGGCAGGTCCTCCACCGTGACGTCCACGGGCGACGTGACGCGGCCGACCCGGGTCAGGGTGACGTCGGCGCCGGTCTGGCCGCCGACCGGGCTCACGGCGGCCGGGACCACCGCGAGCGTGATCGCCGGCCGCGGCGTGACGACGATCTGCGCCGTCGCCGCGACGTTCGGGTCGGCGACGGAGCGCGCCGTCAGCGTGACCGATCCGGCCGCCTTGCCGGACACGGTCACCGCGGAGCCCGCGGCGCTGATCGTTAGGCGGCTCGTGTCCGACGACGTCCACGTGATCGACGACAGGTTCGGCGGCGCCTCGGCGTCCGGATTGTCGGGCACGACGCGCGCCTGCAGCGTGCGCGTCGTGCCGACGTCCACCGTGTCCGTCGACGGGTTGATCTCCACGCTCTTCACGTGCTGGATGACGCGGAGCGTGTCGCCGCCACCGCACGCGGCGAACGTTAGGCAGGCGAGGACGGCGGGGGCGGCCAGGAGGCGGCGCCTAACGAGACGGGCGAGTGGCATGGGAGGCGGTCGCGAGTGACTGGCGGGAGGTGCGCCGCCGCGACGGCGCAAGGGGTGGCGCTCACGACGTCGTGAGGCGCCTCACGTTCGTGCCACGTTCGATCGCGTGCCGACGGGGACTGCTCCGGCGAGTCGGCCACAGCTCGGTCACCGGTGGCGACGCTACGGCGCCCCGCGGGGAGCGTCAAGCGACGGTCTCAGCCATAGCACCCGGGTGGAATCCCGCCCATCACGGGGCGCGCGTCGGGCCCGAGAACCGATGTTGCGAGACCGCGACGCGCGTCACATCCTTGCGCATGGCTGTCATCACCGCGTGTCCGCGTTGCGGCACGGCTGTCTCCCCGGACTCGCGTTTCTGCGGCGCCTGCGGCGCGTCGATCCTCGGCGCCGTCGAGCAGGAGGATCCGCTCCTCGCGCGCCTGCGTCAGGCCACCCTCGGCGAGTACGACATCGTCCGCTCGCTCGGCCAGGGCGGCATGGCGGCGGTGTACCTCGCGTGGGACCTCGAGCTCGCGCGCTACGTCGCCATCAAGGTCATGTTCCCGGAGCTCGCCCACCGGGACGCGATGTCGCAGCGCTTCCTGCAGGAGGCGCGCACGGCGGCGAACCTCGACGACCACCCGAACGTCGTCCGCATCTACCGCGCGAAGGAGAGCGCGGGGCTGCGCTACTTCGTGATGAAGTTCATCGACGGGTGCTCGCTCGATCAGATGCTGCATCTCGTCGAGCGACTCCCGATCGGGCTCGCGTGCCTCGTGCTCGATCAGGTCGCGCGCGCGCTACACTACGCCCACGCGCGCGGCGTCGTGCACCGCGACGTGAAGCCCGGCAACGTCATGATCGACCGCCAGGGGCTCGCCGTCGTCACCGACTTCGGCATCGCGAAGGTCGCCCAGGGCGAGCAGCTCACGAAGACCGGCTTCGCGATCGGCACCCCGGCGTACATGAGCCCCGAGCAGTGGGGCGCCGACACGCCGACAAGCGCCTCCGACCAGTACGCGCTCGGCATCATCGCCTATCAGGTGCTCACCGGGCACGCGCCGTTCAACGGCTCGCTCCCGGAGATGCTCCAGCAGCACCTGCACGCGGAGCCCGCGCCGATCCGGCCCATGCGTCCGGACTGCCCGCCCGTGCTCGAGGCGGCGGTGCTGCGCATGCTCGCGAAGCGGAAGAGCGACCGCTGGCCGTCGCTCGCCGACGTGCTCCCGGCGCTCGACCCGCACGCGTTCGGCGACCCGATGGCGATGCGCGCCACGCTCGGCGCGATGATCCCGCCGGCCACCGCGGCCGACGGCGGGCCGCTGCCGAAGACGCCCCAGAGCCCCGTTCCGTTAGGCCGTCCGACCGGCACCGACGCGACGCCGATGCCGCCGGCCACGCCGGTGACGCCGCCGCACATCGCGCCGCCGTACACGCCGCCGCCCGTCACGCCGGCGTCGGCCACGCCCGTGGGGCCGCGCTGGGACCTCGGCCTCCCGTACACGCCCACCGTCGACGCGCCGCCGCTCTCGCCGAGCGACCTGTTCGCGCCGATCCCGCAGCCCGCCGCGATCAAGCTCGCGGTGGTGCCGCCGCGCGTGACGGTGGGCGAGCGCGCGCGCGTCGTCGCGGAGGTGGTCGACGTGCGCGGCACGCGGATCCCGGACCTCGCCGTCGCGTGGACGTGCGAGCCGGCGCACCTCGCGTCGATCGACCGCGACGGCACGGTGACGACGACGGGCGTCGGCACGGTGCGCATCGTCGCCACGCACGAGCGCGTGCGCGCCGAGACCGCGCTCGTCGTCGACGAGGACCCGCGCGTCGTCGCCGAGCGCGCGGAGCGCGCGCGCCGCGAGGCGGAAGCCGCCGAGGCGGCGCGGCTCGAGGCGGAGCGGAAGGAACGCGAGCGCCTGGAAGCGGCGCGGGCGGCGCGTGCGGAGCAGGCGCGCCTGGAGGCCGAGCGCAAGGAGCAGCAGCGGCTGGAGGCCGAACGCCTGGAGCGCGAGCGCCTCGAGCGCGAGCGCGCCGAGCAGGCACGGCTCCAGGCGGAGCGCCTCGAGCGCGAGCGCGCGGAGCAGGCCCGCCGCGAGGCCGAGCGCCTGGAGCAGGCCCGACTCGCCGCCGAGCGTCTCGAGCGCGAGCGCATCGAGGCGGAGCGCCGCGAGGCCGAGCGGGCCCGCCTCGCGCGCGAGGAGCAGGAGCGCCACGAGGCCGAGCGGCGCGAGAAGGAGCGGCTCGCGGCCGAACGCGCCGAGAAGGCGCGTTTGGAGGCGGAGCAGCGCGAGCGCGAGCGTCTCGAGAAGGCGCGGCAGGAGGCGGAGCGGCAGGAGCGCGCGCGCATCGAGGCGGAGCGCGCGGCGCAGGCGCGGCTCGAGGCCGAGCGCCAGGAGCGCGCGCGTCGCGACGCCGAGCGCGCCGAGAAGCAGCGCCTCGAGGCGGAGCGGCGCGAGGCGGAACGGCTCGAGAAGCAGCGCCTCGATGCGGAGCGCGCCGAGCAGGCCCGCCTCGAGAAGGAGCGCCGGGAAGCGGAGCGCGCCGAGGCCGCGCGCCGCAAGGCGGAGGAGAAGGCCGCCGCGCAGGCCGCCGCGCTCGCGGCGAAAGCCGCGAAGGCCGCGCGCGTCGAGGCGGCGCCAAGCGACGACACGCGCCGCCGGACGATCATGCTGCTCTCGGCGGCGGTCCTCGTCGCGGCGATCGGGCTCGCGGCGACGCTGCTGCTCCGGCCGAGCGGCCCGGAGCCGGTGAGCGGCACGACGGAGCCCGTGACGGCCGTCGCGCCGGCGGCCACGCAGCCGGCCACGCAGCCGGCCACGCAACCGGCCACGTCGAACGTCGCGTCGTCGCAGACCGCGACGCCGCCGGTCGCGGCGGCGCCCACGCCGAGCGTGATCCCGAAGACGCCGGCGACGCCGTCGAAGGCGAGCATCGACAGCGCGCGCATCGCGGCGCGCGCCCGGAGCGACTCGCTGCGCAAGCACGCGCTCGCCGTCGCCTCGGCGGCCCCGCGTGTGGACACCGCGAAGACCACCGCGCCGACTCCGGTGCAGGACGCGCCGCACGCGACGACGCCGTCCACGAGCGAGCCGTCGACCCGGCCGACCGTGCCCGCGAATCCGCCGGCGGCGACGCCGAACACGCCGCCCCGCACCGAAGTCGCAGCCGCGAGCCTAACGGCGGACGACGTGCGCGGCGCCGCGTCTCAGATCGCCAACGCGATCAAGTCGCACGACGACCGCAAGCTGTCGGATCTCATGGGGCGCGCGAGCGCGGGCGCCGAGAATCGCGGCCCGTTCTTCACCTGGCTCGGCCGGATCTCGTCGATCGGCACCGCCGTCGAGAGCGTCGGTGCGCCCGTGCCGAGCGAGAACGGCCGCACGTCGGCGGACGTCACGCTCAACGTGCGGTGGGCCACGTTCGGCTCGCTGCAGACGCGGCACCCCACGTTCCGCGTGACGTGGCGGCGCGACGGCGGCGCGTGGGCGATCGAGTCGGTCGCGCTGTTGTCGAAGCTCCCCTGACCGCGGCGGCGATCAGAGCTTGCGCGTGCCGAAGCCGACGTTGAGGCCGAGCTTCGCGACGTAGCCCGTGAACGAGGGGAACGTCGCCGCGCCGCCGCTGTTCAGGGTGACGTCGCCGAGCGACTGGCGGATCACCGCGCCGCCGCCATCGAGATCGACGCGCTGGTTGAGGTGGAACAGCACGCCCGCGCCCGCGCCGACCGCCCAGCCGCTGGAGCTCGACCCGAAGTTGTTCGTCTGTCGGAGCCCGGCGAGACGGCCCGCGAGGTAGACGCCGACGCGCGCCGCCGTGAGCGGGACCGCGTAGCGCGGCTCGACGAACACGCCGCTCAGCGTGAGCTTGTCGTCGGAGTTCAGCCCCGGGTTGAACGAGGAGTGCGTGCTGTACTGCACGCCGACACCGTACGAGAGCTTGCTGAGCGGCGTGTAGCGCCCCTGCACCTCGAACCCCGCGCCGCCGATGTTGCCGGTGCGCCCGAGCTTGAGCGACGTCAGGAGGCCCGCCGCCTGGATCGAGTACGGCCGCTCGGACTGTGCGTGAGCCACACTGGCGACGGTGACCAACGCGAGGGTGAGCGCGCAGCGCATGGCGGGATGGAGTGAGAGAGTCTCGACGGGAACCGCGGCGGACACCTCGACGGCCGCGCGAAACTACGGCGCGTGCCGCGGGGCGACAAGTCGTCGGGCTCCCGCCGAGCGCCTAACGGCTCACGCCCCGCCCTTCGTCGCCGCGGTGGCCCCGACGCGGAAGACCAGGTCGCGCGCCGTCGTCGCCGCGCGCAGCAGCGAGTCGGCGACCTGGTACTGCCGGTCGTAGGCGAGCGCGCGGCGGCGCGCCTCGCCCGGCCCGAACGCGAACGTCGCCACGCGCTGCTCGAGGAGCTGGTTGACCCACGTCGATGCCGCGGCCCACTGCACGGAGTCGACCGTGACGTGCTCGCGTGCGAGCTCGCGGCGGAGCTGCTCGCGCCACGCCGGCGTCACCGCGAACGACGTGTCCACGCGCAGCGAGAGCTCGTGGGCGAGACGCGCGATGGCGCGGTTCGCGCCCGCGCCGTCGCGGCCGAGGGCGAGCGCCATCGCGCGGTCGGCGCCGCCTAACGTGTCGTAGGGCACCACGACGTCGGGCGCGATGCCGCCGTCGCCGCGCAGCGGCCGCCCCCCGCCGTGCGGAACGCCCGCGCCTCCGTCACCTGCCCCGCCGGCACGTCGCCGACGAGCGCGACGTGGCGCGCCGAGTCGGCCGCGGTGCGGTCGCGGTGGATCGAGCGGCCGGCCGGCGTGAACCAGCGTGCGGTCGTCAGCTTGAGCGCCCATCCGCCGTCGAGCGGGAACACCGACTGGGCGAGCCCCTTGCCGAACGAGCGCGTGCCGACGATGAGCGCGCGGTCATGGTCCTGCAGCGCGCCGCCGATGATCTCCGCGGCCGACGCCGTGCCACCGTCCTGCAGCACGACGAGCGGCAGGTTCACCTGCGGCCCCGGCTCGGTGCGCAGCACGATCGATCCCGTGCGCTCGCGGATCTCCAGCACCGGCTTCTGCGGCGGCAGCAGGCCGCTGACCACGCGCACCGCCTGGTCCACCGCGCCGCCGCCGTTGCCGCGCAGATCGAGCACGATCCCCTTCGCGCCGCTCGACGCCGCGCGCGAGATCGCGTTCTGCACCTCCGCGCCCGCCGATCCCGAGACGCCGGGGAGCGGCACGTAGACGATGCCGCGCTGCGCGACGACGAACGGCACCGCCGGCACGTGCACCGTGCCACGGCGCAGCGTCGCCATCGCCGGCCCGGCGGCGCCGCGGCGCGTCTCCACGTCGACCGTGCTGTTAGGCGCGCCGCGCAGCCGCCCCACCACGCTGTCGAGCGGCATCCCGTCGACGGCGCGTCCGTCCACGCGCGTGACGCGGTCGCCGCGCCGGAAGCCGGCCGCCTCGCTCGCGCCGCCGGGGAACACCTCGCCGACGTAGAACGCGCTGTCGACCGGCACCACCTCCATGCCCACGCCCGCGTACCGGCCGAGCGTCGAGCGGGAGAAGTCCTCGAGCTCCTTCGGCGAGAGGAGCTGGCTGTACGGGTCGCCGAGCTCGCGCACGAGCCCGCGCGCCGCGGCAGCGTAGACGTCCGTGACTTCCGACGCCGCGTACCGGTCGCGCACGAGCGTCATGACCTGCCCGAGCAGCTCCTCCGGGCTGCGGCGCGGCAGGGCGGCTCCGGCTCCGACGACCAGGGCACAGAGCGCCAGGCCGATCGAGGCCCGGCGAGCGAGGGACGAGAGGCGCATGGCGGCTGCGGCGATGAGGGTGAGCCCGGCGCGTGACGCGCCGTCCCGTGTCCGGGGCGGCGCGTCTCAACATACGACACTCACACGAATCGGAGGGATGCTTTTTTTCGCGCCCGAGGGCGGAGGCCGGGCTCCCGCGTGACGAACCGTTCACCGGCTGGGACCGGCCGGGACCGGTCGGAGCCGCCCCGCCCCGTTAGGCGCCCTCAGGCCACGGCCTGGCCGTCGCAGGCGAGCGCGCGCGCCACGAGGTCGCCCGGCGCGCTCCCCGCCGCGACCACGCGGAGCCGGCACGGCAGCACGTCGGCGTGCAGCGCCTGCGCGAGGGCACGCGCCGCACCTCGGCAGGGGGCGCTCAGCGTGCCTAACGCGCGCACGCCGCCGGCCGTGGCGGGCTCCCCGACGGCGAGCACGACGTACGTGCGCGACGACGACGGCGCGGGACGGCGCGGAAGGGAGCGGCGGACGCGGAGCATGGAATCGTTCGGGTAGAGGGAGGTCGGCCAGCCGCGCGTCAGAGCGCAGCGAGCTGCTCGACCACCACGGTGAGGTGTTCGGTCGTCGCCGCAGCGACGGCGAAATCGGCAGGCTCGGGACCGGCCGCGGCGTGGTCGCTGAAGCGCAACCGCTGCCCGAGCGCCGACGAGTTGGCGAGGAAGCGCCACAGCATCCACGCGTTGCGCGCCGCGGCCGAGTGCCCGCCGGCGGCGGGCGACGGGGCCGACGCGGCGAGGATCACCGATCGCCACGGCGCGAGCAGCGCGAGCGGCTCGAGCACCGCGCGCGCCGTGATCTCCAGCAGCGGCAGCCGCGCGTGGCCGATCTCGCCGATGTCGACGAGCAGGTCGAGCATCTCCGGCGCGAGCCGCTGCGCGGCGAGGAACGAGTGCACGCACGTGTCGATGCGCCAGCGGTCGCCGAGGTCGGCCAGCTCGAGGCGGAGGCACGCGCCGCGCTCGCGCTCACTCGCCGCCGCCGCCACCGCGAGCTGGTACGCCGTCGGGCGCTGCAGCCCGGTCACGGGGACGAGCCGCAGTCCGCGCGCCTGCTCCTCGTCGAACAGATGCGCGAGGTGCACGCGTCCGTCGGGAAGACGCTCGTCGCCGCGGCCGGTGCGGCAGTCGAGGTACGCGCGCCGGTCGCCCCACGCGCTGGCGATCGCGTCGAGCTGGCGCGAGAGCGCGCGCTCGACGCCGCCACCGCCGTCGGCCAGCTCGGGACCGAACGACACGACGTCGAACAGCGGCGTGAGCGACGCCTTCACCTCCTCGCTCGTGGCGGCGAGCCCGGCGAGCTGGCTCGGCTCCACGGGGAGGATCGGCACGTAGATCGGCGCGTACGTGGCGGGCCTCATGCAGTACCCGCCACGGGACCTGTGGCGTCGCCGCCACTAGTTGGAGCCGGGATCGTTCTGTATCCTAGGGCAGAGAGCCGACCCGGCCCGCGTTCGGCGACGTCGCATGGACGGCCAGGAATGGTTCCGGATCGAATCCCGACGTGACGCGCCTCGCCCACGAACCCGACCTGCTCGCACCCGTCGCTCCCTTCGACGCCTACCGCGAGGACGTAGCGCGGCTGGGCGGTCGATCGCCCATCGGGGCAGCGGACGACGCCTGGCTGATCGCCGCCCATGCGCTCGCCCGCGCGGCCTCGCTCGGCCATGCCGACCGCCCCGCCCTGCTCGCTGCCGGCGGCGACGCGGTGCAGGCCGTCGTCGCGGCGACGCGCGGCCGACATGCCGCGGACGACGATGCGGCGACGCGGGCGCTCGACGCCGCGGCCGCGGCAGGCGATGCGCTGCACGCGCTCGGTCGGCTCCTCGGCGGTGCGTCCGACGGCGACCGCGAGAGCGCGGTCGCCGCGCTGCAGCGGCTCGTCGCGGAGCAGGAGATGGCGGGCGCGTTCCGACTCGCCCTCACGAATCTCGCGGCGCTGCGGCTCGCCGCCGCGCCCATCCTCGGCGCCCGCTGCGAGGGACTGCTGCTCGCCCAGCAGGGGCGCGCGGCGCGGCAGCTCGGCGCGCTCGAGGCGGCGCGGGAGTCGTACCGCGCCGCGCTCGACGTGGCGCGTCCGGCGCACGCGACCGACGTCCGCGCCCGCGCGCTGCTCGGCATGGGCGTCGTCGCGAACATGCGCGGCAACTACCCCGAGGCGCGCCGCTGCTTCCGGCGTGCGGTGGTCGCCGCGCGCCGCGCCGGCTCGGTGGAGATGCGACGCGCCGCGCACCAGGGCCTGTTCATCGCCGCGGTGACGGCCGGCGACATCGAGACCGCGCTCCCGCATGGCTGGGCCGCGCTCCGTCAGACGTCGCCCGACGCGCCGGACCAGCGCGCGGAGGCGCTCGTGAACCTGGCGGAGGCCGGGCACCTCGCGGGCGAGCACCGCGCGGCGCTCAGTGCGTGCCTCGGTGCGCTGGAGCTGAGCGATCTCGCGCGCATCCGTCTGCCGGCGATCGGCGCGGCCGCGCGTGCGGCCGCGGCGCTCGGCGAGCGGCGACTGGTGGAGCATCTCGCGCGCGATCTCGAGCGCACGATCGGCCGCTCCGGCCAGCCATTCGAGAACGCGCAGGCGCTCGCCGCGTTCGCCGAGGCGCTGCTCGCCATCGGCGATCCGCGCGCCGCCGAGTACGCGGCGCGGTCCTCCGATCTCGCCGCCGCGGGCGCGTTCCACGAGGTGCGGCTGCGCGCGGAGCGCGTCACCGACGCCGTGTCGCTCGGCGCCCAGCGTCCCACACGCGACGCGGCACGCGCACGGCGCGTCGCCGCGCCGCAGTCGCCGCGCGTCCAGGCCGTGCTGCGCACGCTCGAAGCGCTGCCGGCCGCTCGGCGGTACGCGGAGAGGCTGGCGCGATGAGTCGGCGGCGGGGAGTCGTCGCATCGGCTGCGGTGGGTACTCGCGGCTCCGATCGGGAGCGCGCAGGCGCGGGCTGTGCGCGCTCAGTACCAGGGCTGCACGCAGCACTTCGCGGCGGCGGTGTCGCCGAGATGCGTGGCGCGCTGCGCAATGGAGGCGGAGTCGCGCGCGGCAGCACGCGGCGATTCACCGGGGCCGGTCACGCTGCGGCAAGCGGCCAGACCGAAGGCGACCGCCGTGGGGACGGCGATCGTCACGAGCCGCAGCACGGAGCGAACGAACACAGGGCGCATGAAGGACTCCGAACGGGGTGTGCTGTAGGGATGTACTGGCGCCCTGCACCACGCCCACACGTGGTGACAAGTGACCACACCACGCGTCAACCGGTAACGCACAGCCGTACGATTTGTTGTGCCGACCGTTGCGGGCCCTGCAGTGGAGGAGGATGGTGAGCACCACGGCGCGACGCGGCGACGTGCTGGCCTTGCTGTGCGACCGTGAAGCGGTGGCGCGGCTGAACCAGGCGATCCGGCCCGGCCCCTCGGGGAGCCCGGGACGGTCCGTGTCGACTGTGGGGATCCATCGCGTCGAGCGCATCTCCGAGCTGCGCGCGGCGCTGACCGACCGACGGTGGGGCGTGGTCGTCGTGGAAGCGCGTGACGCGGATCACGTGCCGACGGATGCCGTGATCCAAAGCATTCGCGCGGCGCAGCCGGACGCCGTCGTCGTCGGCTACGCGCGGATGACGGACCTCTCGTCGGCGATCCTCGACTTCGCCCGCGCCGGTGTGCACGAGCTGATCGTCGAGGGCGTGGACGACCGCGGCCTCGCGCTGCGCGCGGCGCTCGCGAAGGCCGGGCAGCGCGCCGCGGCGGACCGCCTCGTGGCCGACGTCGAGGCGATCGTCCCGTCGTCGATCATGCCGGTGGTGCGCTACTGCCTCGAGCACCACGGCGACGCGGCGACGGTGCCCGACGTCGCGCGCGCGTTCGGGATCAGCCGCCAGGCGCTCGTCGACCGCGCGCGCCGAGCCGGCGTGCCGGCGCCCCGTGAGATCCTCACCTGGTGCCGACTGCTGCTCGCGGCACGCATGCTCGCCGACCGCGCCGACACGGTGGACGAGGTGGCGATCACGCTCCACTTCCCGTCGGGGAACGGGCTGCGCAACGCGCTGCGGCGGTACGCGGGGATCAAGGTGCGCGACGCGCGGCAGGACGGCGCGGCGCCGGTGCTCGCCGCGTTCGCGGCCACGATCGCGACCGCCGGCGCTCCGCCCACGGCGGCCGTCTGACCGTCCGCCGTTAGGCGCGTCGGCACGCCGCGACGCGCGTCCGCTCCCTTCCGTGACGACGGCGACGTACGAGCTCACGGCGTGCCCCGTGTGCGGCCACGCGCCCGGCGACACGCTCGCCGACGGCGACGCGCTGCGCGCCGAGCAGGAGCGGCTGTGGGCGTTCCACGACGCGCGGCTGCGACCCGGCGTGCCGGTCGAGCGGCTCGTCGATCGCGTGGCGTTCTCCCAGCGGCTGCCGCTCGGCCTCGCGCGCTGTGCGCAGTGCACGCTCGTGTACCGCAACCCGCGCGAGCGCGACATCGCGCTGCGCGAGGCGTACGCCGACGAGGCGGTCGAGGCGGACGCGCTGCGCGCGCTGCACGACACCCAGCGCGATGCGTACGGCGCACAGGCCGAGCGGCTGGAGGAGGTGCTCGGCCGCCGCGGGCGCGTGCTCGAGGTGGGGAGCTACGTCGGCGGCTTCCTCGCCGCGGCGGCGCGTCGCGGATGGCGCGCGACGGGGATCGACATCAACGCCGCGGCGCTCGCCGTGGCGCGCGAGGCCGTGGGTGACGACGTCGAGGTGGAGGAGGCGGACCTCGACGGCTACGCGGCCCGCGGCGACACGGTGGCCGGCGCGTTCGACGCGGTCGCGGTGTGGAACTGCTTCGAGCAGCTCCCCGACCCGCGCGGCGCGGCGCACCGCACGGCGGCGCTGCTCGGCGCGGGCGGCGTGCTGGCGCTGCGGGTGCCTAACGGCGCGTTCTACGCCGCGATCCGCGAGCGACTCGACGGGCCGCTCGGGCCGGTGGCGGAGCGGCTGCTCGCGCACAACAACCTGCTCGCCTTCCCGTATCGGCACGGATTCACGCCGGGGTCGCTGCGACGTCTGCTCGAGCCGCTCGGCTTCGAGGTCGTGCGCGTGTACGGCGACGCGCTGGTGCCCATCGCCGACGAGTGGACGCGGCCGTGGGCGGCGTGGGAGGAGCGGCTGCTGAAGGGCGCCCTTCGCCTCCTGGCCGGCGACGAGGCGGAGTGGGCGCCGTGGCTCGAGGTGTACGCGCGACGCCGCGCCTGACGACCTGCCTAACGGGCCGCCTAACGCACCGCGTCGCCCGCCGGCAGCAGCGCGGCCAGCCGGTCGAGCAGCGACGCGGCGGCGAACGGTTTCTCGAGCGGCGGGACGTCGCCGGCGCGCGCCGCGAGGACCTCGGTGTGCGCCGCACTGCCCGCGCCCCGCTCGCCGTGACCGTTGCCGCCGCCGGCACCACCGGTCATGAGCACCACCGGGAAGCCCGGCTGCTCCGTCGCGACGATGCGCGCGAGCGACTCGCCGCCGAGGCGCGGCATGCGCATGTCGGCGACGAGCGCGTCGATCTCGCTGCCGTAGGCGCGCCACAGCTCGAGCGCGCCCGCGCCGTCGCCCGCCTCGAGCACGCGGTAGCCGGCGCCGCGCAGGATCCGCGCGGTCACCCGCCGCACCGCGTGGTCGTCCTCGGCGAGCAGCACCGTCCGGCGTGCCGGGCCACGCTCGCGCACCGCGCGCGCACGCTCCGACGGGTCGCGCGACGGGAGGTCGCCGTTGCGGTCGGCGTCGCCGTCGATCGCCGGCGACGTGATCGATGGGAGGTAGACGGCGAACGTGCTGCCGGCGCCGTAGCGCGTCTCGACGTGGATCGCGCCGCCGGACTGGCGCACCATGCCCCACGCCGCGGCGAGCCCGAGGCCGGTGCCGCGGTCGACCGACTTCGTGGTGAAGAACGGCTCGAAGATGCGCGCGCGCGTCTCCTCGGTCATGCCGATGCCGGTGTCGGTGACGGACACGCAGACGTACTCGCCCGCGCGCGGCACGCCGACGCGGCCGGCGCCCGCGTCGTCGAGCGTGGCGTACGTCGTCGAGATGGTGATGCGATGCACGGTGCCCTCGGCGCTCCCCTCCGCCTCCGACTGCGACACCGCTTCCACGACCGCGTCGCGCGCGTTCACGACGAGATTCATGAGCACCTGCTCGATCTGCGTGCGGTCGGCGACCACGCGCGGGAGCGACGGCGCCGGATGCGGCTGGACCGGGATCTCGCCGCCGACGGAGAGCCGCAGCAGCGGCAGGACGTCGCGCACGACCGCGTTCAGGTCGAGCGACTCGGGGGAGCGCGTCTGCATGCGGCCGAACGCGAGCAGCTGCCGCACGAGCGACGTCGCGCGCTCCGCCGCACGCTCCACGGCGTGGAGGTCGGCGAGCGCGGTGCGCACGTCGGGGACCTGCTCCTCCAGCGCGTCGCGCGCGAACTCGAGATTGCCGCGCACCACGGCGAGCACGTTGTTGAAGTCGTGTGCGATGCCGCCGGCGAGCATGCCTAACGACTCGAGCCGCTCGCCGACCACCGCCGCGTCCGGCACCGGATCGTCGGGGGCCGGGGCGAGGCGCTCGTGGAGCACCCACACGATGTGGCGCGGGCCGTCGCCGCCGTCGGGCGCGCGCGACGTGATCACGTCGGCGACGAGCGTCGTGCCGTTCTGTCGCACGTAGCGCCAGCGCCCGACGTGCGACGCGCGCTTGCCGGCGACCAGCGCCGCGCGGAGCGTGGACTGGCTCGTGCGGTCCTCGGGGACGCAGAGCACCGAGTACGGCTTTCCCACGAGATCGTCACGCGGATAGCCGAGCATCCGGCACGCGGCCTCGTTCGCGTCGGCGATGACGCCGTCGAGGCGCTCGGCGACCACTCCGGCCCCGCCGCTCGCGACGGCGTGGGCGCAGAAATCGTCCTCCGACGTCATCGCGCGCAACGCGACGTGGCGCGCGGGTGAGACGACGACGCGAACTCGTGACGACGGAGACCGACGAGCATGGCGCGCAGGGCGTGGAGCGGCGGGTCGGACGGCGGCGCGCTCGGCACGCCGACGGCGCCCCGTCGACGCGCGCGAGGCGCGCGAGAGGCACAACCTGACCGCCGACGGCGACCCGCGCCAGTCCCGCCCCGACGGGACGGATCAGTCCGCGCGCAGCACCGACGCCGGGTCCGCCGCTGCCGCGCGGCGCGCCGGCAGGTATGCCGCCGCCGCGGCGACCGCGACCAGCGTGCCCGCGACCGCCACGTACGTCGCCGGCTCGTGCACGCTCGTCGCGTACACGAAGCGTCCGAGCACCCGCGCCCCCGCGAGCGCGCCAAGGAGACCGATCGCCACGCCGGCCCACACCGGTCCGAGCGCCTGCGACACGACGAGCCGCAGCACGCGCGCGCGTCCGGCACCGAGCGCGACGCGCACCCCCATCTCGCGCTGCCGCTGCGTCACGCCGTACGCGACGACGCCGTACACGCCGACCACCGCGAGCGCGAGCGCGACGCAGCCGAACAGCGTGATCAGCGTCGTCTGGAAGCGCGGCGCGGCGATCGACTCGAGCACCGCCGCCTCGAGCGGTCGCGCCATGGAGAGCGGCAGCTCCGGATCGATCTCGAGCAGCGCCCGCTGCACCGCGGGGACGAGACGAGCCGGATCGTCTCCCGTGCGCACGAACAGGTCCATCCCGGGCGACGGGGCCTGCGCGAACGGCGTGTACATCAGCGGATCGACCGGCGCCGCGAGCCCGCTGTAGTGCACGTCACCGACGACGCCCACCACGGTCATCCAGGTCGTGCCGTCCATCGTGATGCGTCGGCCGACCGCGCGCGCGAGGTCGCCGCTCCCGCCGAGCAGGCGGCGCGCGAACGTCTCGTTCACGACGGCGACGGGCGGCGCGTCGATGCGGTCGGCAGCGGTGAACGCGCGCCCGGCGCGCACGGGGATGCCTAACGCGGCGAAGTACCCGGCGCCGGCGCGCGGCTGCTGCACGATCGGCCACGAGCTCCCCGGGTCGACGCCCTCGACCAGCACGCCCCCGGACTGGCTGACGTGCTCGGGAGGCATGCAGTCGCAGGTGCCGACGGCGCGCACGCCGGGGATCGCGGAGATGCGCTCGGCGACGCGATCGTAGAGCGCCACGCGGCGCGCGGCATCCGGATACTTCGTGGGACTCGCGGCGACGAGCGCGGCGAGCACGCCGTCGGTGCGGACGCCGGGAGCGACGGCGCGCAGGCGGACGTAGCTCTGGAGCAGCGTGCCGGCGCCGACGAGCAGGAGCAGCGACAGCGCCACCTCGAGCGTCACGAGCACGCCGCGCACGCCGTGCTGCCGGCGGCTCTGCCCAGCTCCGCGAGCGCCCTCGCGCACGCTCGACGCGAGATCGCGCCGTGCGGAGCGCAGCGCGGGCGCGAGCCCGACGAGCACCCCGGTGACGGCGACGGCGGCCGCGGTGAACGCGAGCGCCGACGCGTCGACGCGCACCGTCTCCATGAGCGGAACGGAGTCGCCGGCGAGGCGCGCCAGAACACGCACGCCCACGTAGGCGAGCGGGATGCCCAACGCGCCGCCGAGCGCACTGAGGACGAGGCTCTCCGTGAGGAGCTGCCGCGCGACGCGCCCGCGTCCGGCGCCCAACGCCGCGCGCACCGCGAGCTCGCGCTCGCGCGCGGTGGCGCGGGCGAGCAGCAGGTGCGCGACGTTCGCGCAGGCGATGAGCAGCACGCAGCCGACGGCGCCGAACAGGACGAGCAGGGCCGGGCGCACGTCGCCGACGAGCTCCTCGCGCAGCGGCACGAGCACCGCGCCGGTGTTCGCCTCGTTGTCCGGGTACAGGCGCCCGAGCTCGCGCGCGACGGCGCTCAGATCCGCTGCCGCGGCGGCCGGGGTGACGCCGGGCTTCAGCCGCGCGATGACGCGCTGGAAGCGACGCCCGCGCTGCGTGCTCCACAGCGTGTCGGCGAGGATCTGCGCGTAGCCGGTCCACAGCTCGACGTCGGGACTGCCGAAGCGGAACCGCGCCGGCATGACGCCGACCACCGTGTGCGGCACGCCGTTCATGCGAATGGAGCGTCCGACGATGTGGGGGTCGGCGCCGTAGCGGCGACGCCAGAGTCCCTCGCCGAGCACCGCCACGGGGTCGTGCGCGTCGGACTCCATGATCGAGCGACCGAGCAGCGGGCGCGTGCCGAGCACCCGGGCCACGTCGCCCCACAGCATGGCGCCGCGCACCTGCTCCGGCGTGCCGTCGCGGTCGGCGAGCGTCATCCGATTGAACGCGTAGGCCATCGTGCCGTCGAACGCGCGGACGCGCTCCTTCCAGTCGCGGTACGTCGGCACCGAGAGCGGGTTGTGCGCATCGCCGGTGACCCGCGCCGTCTGCCAGAGCTGCACGAGCCGATCGGGCTCGCGGTACGGGAGCGGCCGCAGGAGCACGCCGTAGACGACGCTGAAGATCGCCGTCGTCGCACCGACGCCGAGGGCGAGCGTGAGCAGCGCGGCGGTGGTGGTGAGCGGCGTGCGGACGAGGCCGCGGAGCGCGAAGCGCGCATCCTGCCACACGCTGCCTAACAGCTCGCCGCGGCCGATGGCGCGGTCGCGCGCGTCGTCCTCGACGCGGCAGGCCTCGGCCACGCGCGTGACGTCGCCGAAGCGCCGGTGCGCGGCGGCGAGCGCCTCGTCGTCGGAGAGGCCGGCGGCGCGGAGGCGGTCGGCGCGCATCGCGAGGTGGAACGCGATCTCGTCGTCGACGTCGCGGGCGGCCTGGCGCTGCGCGGCGCGGCCGCCGACGACGAGGCGGAACGCGCGGCGGACGCCGTCGGGGAGCGAGCGGCCGGTCATGCGAGCTCCGGCGACTCGGTGCGGAGCGCGCGGGCGATCGCCTCGGCGTGCCGCAGCCAGGTGGGCGAGGTGGCGTTCAGCTGGGCGCGGCCGGCGGGGGTGAGCCGGTAGAACTTCGCGCGCCGGTTGTTGTCGGAGACGCCCCACTCGGTGCTGACGTAGCCCTTGCGCTCGAGGCGGTGGAGCGCCGGGTAGAGCGTGCCCTCCTCGAGCAGGAGCACGTCGTCGGTCGCGTGCTCGACCCACTCCGCGACGGCGTATCCGTGGCGCGGGCCCCAGATGAGCGCCTTCAGGATGACGAGATCGAGGCTGCTGCGGAGGACGTTGAGCTCGGAGTCGGACATGGGGCTCTCCCTTGGTGACGCAAGGGAAGATGGGATCCGCTCCCTGGTGACGCAAGGGGAAAGACGGCGTGCTTGACGCCCGGACAAACCTTTCACATATGTAGCCTATCTACCTGTAGACGGACTTCCCATGAGCGACGCACCGACCCGCGACGAGCTGCGCCCCGGCACCCTGGACATGCTCGTCCTGAGCTCCCTCGCCCTCGGCACGATGCACGGCTACGCCATCGCGCAGCACATCGAGCGGGTCTCGGCCGACGTCCTCCGCGTCGAGCAGGGGTCGCTGTACCCGGCGCTCGACCGCCTGCAGCGGAAGGGGTGGGTGACGTCGGCGTGGGGCGAGACGCCGACGAAGCGGCGCGCGCGCTACTACACCATCACCGACAGCGGTCGGGCGCGGCTCGGCGAGGAGCTCGCCCGCTACGACCGCGTCTCGCTCGCCATCGCGCGCGTGCTCGATCGAGCCTGAACACGAGGGACCGCCATGTCCGCCTTCGACGCCGTCCGCTACCGACTGAGCGCGCTCCGGCGCGCGCTGTTCGACCGCGCCGCGTGGCGCGCCGAGCTCGATGAGGAGCTCCGCTTCCACATGGATCTCGACGCGATGCACGCGCGCCACGCGGGCGCGTCGCCCGCTGACGCGGCGCGCACGGCCCGCGCACGGTTCGGGCATCCGGCACGCGCGCGCGAGCGGGTGGTCGACGCGACCGGCGTGGCGGCGCTCGACGCGCTGCGACAGGACGTGCGGTTCGCGTGGCGCACGCTGCGCGCGAGCCCGGGCTTCGCGCTCGTCGCCGTGCTCACGCTCGCGTTGGGCGTCGGCGCGACGACGGCGGTGTTCAGCGTGGTGAGCGCCGTCCTGCTGCGCCCCCTCCCCTGCCGCGACGGCGACCGCATCGTGACGCTCGGCGAGGTGAGCATCGGCAGCGGGCTGCGCGGCATGACGACGTCGTACCCGAACTTCGTGGACTGGCAGCGCGCGAGCCACAGCTTCGAGGCGATGGCGCTGTTCAACGGATGGGGGCCCGCGTTCACCGGCGCCGGAGAGCCGGAGCGCGTGAAGGGCGCGCTCGTCACGGCCGGGATGTTCGACGTGCTGCGCGTGGTGCCGGCGCTCGGGCGACCGATGCTGCCGTCGGACAACGAGGCCGGCAGCGCGCCGATCGTCGTCGTGAGCGACGGGTTCTGGCGCCGCCGGCTGCGCGCCGATCCGCACGTCGTGGGCACGGCCGTGACGCTGAACGGCGTGCCGCGCACGGTGATCGCGGTGCTCCCCGCGGGATTCCACGGGCCGGACATCCTCGACGCGGACGTGTGGGGGAACAACACGTTCGACTCGACCGACGTCCGCTCGGCGCGCTACCTGAGCGCGCTCGCGCGGCTCGCGCCGAGCGTGACGCTGGAGCGGGCGCGTCTCGAGATGCGCGGCATCTCGGCGCGGCTGCGCGCCGCGTACCCGCTCGAGAACAAGGGACTCGAGGCGGCGGTGACGCGGCTGCGCGACCACGTGGTGGGCGACGCCGGACGCGCGCTGCTGCTGCTGCTCGGCGCGGCGGGGCTGGTGCTCGTGGTGGCGTGCGCGAACCTGTCGAACCTGCTCATCGCGCGCGGCCTCGCGCGGGCGCGCGAGTTCGCGGTGCGATCGGCGTTAGGCGCGGGACGCGGACGCGTGGTGCGGCAGGTGCTCGCGGAGAGTCTCGTGATCGCCGCGCTCGGCGCCGTGGCCGGCGCCGCGCTCGCGGCGGTGGCGCTGCGGGGCGCGCTGGGCCTCGCGCCGGCGGTGGTGCGCGCGCAGCCCGCAGGACTCGACGGACGCGTGCTCGCGTTCACGCTGCTCGTGCTCGCGGCGACGGCGCTCGTGGCGGGGCTGGTGCCCGCGCTGCACGCCGCGCGCACGGACCCGCAGGCGACGCTGAAGGCCGGCGGGCGCGGCACGACCGGTGGATCGCTGCGCGCGCGCGACGCGCTCGCCGTGACGCAGCTCGCGCTCGCCCTCGCGCTCGTGACGTGCGCCGGCCTGCTCGTGAAGAGCCTCGTGCGGCTGCAGCGCGTCGATCCCGGCGTGCGGGCCGAGGGCGTGCTCGCGATGTCGATGAACCTGCCGGCGTCGAAGTACCCGCGCGACAGGCTGTGGCCCATGTACGACGCGCTGATCGGCCGGCTCACGGCGCTGCCGGCGGTGCGCGCCGCGGCGGTGACGAGCACGATGCCGTTCGGCGACAACTACGACCACGTGGGCGTGGACGTGTACGGCGAGCCGCTGCGGCCCGGCGTCGACAAGCTCGACGCCGAGCGTTTCATCGTGAGCGCGGGATACTTCGCGGCGCTCGGCATCCCGCTGCGCGCCGGACGCACGTTCGAGCCGACCGATGCTGCGGGGCACGAGCGGGTGGCGGTGGTGGACGAGGAGTTCGCGCGCCGGCTCGCGCCCAACGGATCGCCGATCGGGATGCGGGTGACGTGCGGCGACACGACGTGGATGCGCGTGGTCGGCGTCGTGGGGCACGTGCGGCACGCCGGGCTCGACGCGCCGGCGGTGGGGCAGCTGTACGTCTCGGCCGCGCAGTCGGCGTGGCGATGGGTGACGCTGGTGGTGCGCGCGGCGCCGGGAACGCCCGCCGCGGCGCTCGCTCCCTCGGTGCGCGCGACGCTGCGCGCGATCGATCCCGACCAGCCGGTGTTCGACGTGACGACGGAAGAGACGCTCCTGCGCGCGCAGACGGCGCCGCGCCGCTTCGTGCTCGTGCTGCTCGGCGCGTTCGCGGCGACGGCGCTGGTGCTCGCCGCGGTGGGCCTCTACGGCGTGATGGCGTACGCCGTGGCGCAGCGTCGGGGCGAGCTCGGGGTGCGTGCGTCGCTCGGCGCGACGCCGACGGTGATCCGCCGCCTGGTGGTTGGACGCGGGCTGCGCCTCGCGGCGGCGGGCGGCGCGTTAGGCATCGCGGCGTCGCTGGCCGGCGCGCGGCTGCTCGCCGGCGCGCTGTTCGGGGTGCGGCCCGCGGACGGCGGCGTGCTCGCGGGCGCGTCGATCGTCCTGGTTGGCGTCGCGCTCGCGGCGAGCTATCTCCCCGCGCGGCGCGCGGCGCGGACGGATCCGGTGGTCGTGCTGCGAGGAGAGTGAGCGTGGAGCGTGGAGCGTAGAGCGTGGAGCCTAACGCACTCCACGCTCCGCGCTCCGCGCTCCGCGCTCACGGCTTCGGTACGAGCTGCCCGCGGATCTCGCCGCCGGGGTTCGTGGACGTGTGCACGTTGACGTAGGCGAGGCCGGCGCGCACGAGCTTCACGAGCGAGTCGATCGACACGGCCTGGTTGCGCATGTCGGCCTGCGAGAAGCCGGCGCTGAACGTGCCGCTCGTCGTCGTGACCGACGCCGGGTTGAAGTTCAGCAGCACGCCCGTCGACGTGTTGACGTCGGCCGGGGCGTGGATGTGCGACGCGGTGGGCGCGCCGGTGAGCCCCTGCACGGTGACGGTGTACGTGCCGCCGGTGAGCGGCCCGCCGGGCACGCTGCTCGTGAACGTGACGGTCGCGGTGCCGGTGCCCGGGGCGTTCACGACGGGGCGTTCGTTCGCGGCGCTCAGCGTGGTGACGAACGTCGTCGGCGGACCGGCGGGGGTCGTGGTGGTGGAGTCGTCGCTGCTGCACGCAGCGAAGGCGAGCAGCGCGGCCCCGCCGGTGAGCGCAGCGACGGTCGCAGCGACGACGCGGCGACGCGTCGCGAGGGGTGAGAGCATGGGGGGAATTCTCCGGCCCGAGGGTTGATGCGCGACGCGCATGCGTGCGACATGCGTCATCCGGCGCGATGACATTGCCCGGAGTCGCGTCGACACCACACACTATTCCCCGGCGCAGCACGATGGCGTACGGGAATAGTCGGCCGCTGCGCCCCGACGACCTCGTGGGTCCCACGCTTCGCTCCCCCCGCCGCCCCGAACCGCCGACGATGCGATCACTGCCCACGCTTCCCGCCGCCGACGCACACGACACGACACCGCCCGCGGGATGCGGCGAGCTCGCCGCGCTCACGCTCTCGCGGCGCGGCTTCGTCTCGACGGCGGCGTGGTCCGCGCTCGCCGCGGCGCTCGCGAGCGCGTGCGGCGGCGGCGAGGGGCTGAGTGGCGTGAAGGGGCCGAGCGCGAGCGGCGTCACGTTCTCGAACGGCGTCGTGTGGATCCCGCTCACGAGCGTGACCGCGCTCGCGCAGCCCGGCGGGTTCCTCATCACGAACGGCGGTGACAACGACGTCCGCGACGCGACGAGCGGCCGACGTCCCGACGTCATCGTGATCAACGTCGGCCCCGACCAGTTCCGCGCGTTCACCAGCATCTGCACGCACGAGCAGTGCACGGTGGGCGACTTCACGGGGAGCCGCATCCGCTGCTTCTGTCACGGCTCGGAGTTCGACAGCAACGGCCGCGTGGCCGCGGGGCCGGCAACGCGCGCGCTCACCGAGTACACGGTGAAGCTCGATGCCGCGACGCGGACGCTCACCGTGATGCGCGGGTGATACAAGAGCGCAAACGGCGCCGGCGATACCGCGCCGACGGTGGGGCGCGATGATGCGCGAACGACGCTCGCACCGCTCGACGGCGCAGTACGGCGCAGTTCAGCGATGTGAGCGATGCTAGCGCTTCATCGCGCCGTATCGCCCGCGCCGTATCGCCCGCGCCGTCGACGCCTTCACGGCGCTCGTAGAGCAACTACCGGGTCTACTCGCGCCGCGCGCCGCGCGGGCACCCACGCCGCGACGAGCGCGACGACGGCGAGCAGCGCGACGACGGCGCCGAGGGCGAGCGGGTCGCCGGCGCCGACGCCGTAGAGCAGGAACGACAGGGCGCGCGCGGTGCCGAGCGCGCCGAGGGCGCCGAACGCGACGCCCGCGGCGACGAGCGCCATCGCCTGGCGCAGCACCATCGTCATCACGCGAGCGCGCTCGGCGCCTAACGCCATGCGGATCCCGATCTCGTGCGTGCGCTGCGCGACAGCGTACGCCATCACGCCGTAGATGCCGACCGCGGCGATGCCGAGCGCCGCGCCGGCGAACGCGCCGAGGAGCGCGGCGAGCAGCCGCCACGGAGCGAGATAGTCGCCGACGACCTGCGGCATGGTGCGCACGTCGGCGATCGCCGCGTCGGGATCGATCGCCGAGAGCGCGCGGCGGATCGACGCGGTGAGCGCCGTGGGCTCGGCGCGCGCGCGCACGACGAGCGCCGTCGGGATGCCGCCGGAGGTCTGCTCGATGTCGCGGTAGATCGCCGGCGTGGCGGCGATCTCCACGCCATCCTGCCGCACGTCGGCGACGACGCCGACGACGGCGTACGTCGTGCCGTTCGTGATCACGCCGCGCCCGATCGCGTCGCCCGCGGGCCACGCGCGCCGCGCGAACGACTCGCTCACGAGCACGACGCGTGGCGCGGTGGAGTCGTCCTGCGGGGTGAAGTCGCGTCCCTGTCGCAGCGCGATGCCCAACGCCGCGAAGTAGCCGGGCGTCACCCACGCGTCGGTGGCGCTCGGCTGCTCGGCGAGCGGCGTGGGCGCGCGGCCGGCGAGGTCGTACTGCGTGAAGTTGCGCTCACCGCTGAGCGGCAGGTTCCACGTGCCGGCGACCGCGGCGACGCCGGGGAGCGCCGCGATCTGCGCGCGCGTGCGCTCGACGAACCGCCGCGCGGCGTCCGCGCCGGCATATTTCCGCGCGGGCACCTGCAGCGCCATGGTGAGCGCGCGCTCGGCGCGGAAGCCCGTGTCGGCGACGACGAGCTTCGCGAGGCTGCGCGTCATGAGCGCTCCGCCGGCGAGCAGCGACAGCGCGAGCGCGAGCTGCGCGACGACGAGCGCGCGGCGCAGCGAGCCGCCGTCGGCGCTCGTCGAGCCGCGGCTCCCCTCGCTCAGCGCGGCGGAGAGATCGGGGCGCGACGAGCGCAGCGCGGGAACGACGCCGAACAGCAGCACGCACGCGACACCCACGGCGACCGAGAACCCCGCGGCGCGCGCGTCCAGCGCGAGCGCGTCCCATCCCGGGAGCGACTGGCGCAGATGCGCGGGCACGCCGCCGCGCAGGACCGGCACGCACACCGCCGCGACGCCGAGTCCGAGCACCACGCCCGCGGCGGCGAGGAGCGCGCTCTCGACGAGGAGCTGTCGCGCGACGCGCCACCGGCGCGCGCCCAACGCCGCGCGCAGCGCGATCTCGCGCCGTCGCTCGCTCGCGCGGGCGAGCGTGAGATTCGCCACGTTCGCGCAGACGATGAGCAGCACGAAGCCGACGCCGGCGAGCAACGGCACGAAGTAGCGTCGGATGTCCCCGACGAGCGCGTCGGCCAGCGGCCTCGCGCGCAGCCGCATGCCGAGGTTCTGCTCCGGGTACGTCGCCGCGATGCGCTTCGAGATCCCATCCAGCTCCGTCTGGAGTCGCGCACGCGTGGCGCCGGGGGCGAGGCGCGCGGCGAGGAGGTAGCCGTGCGAGAGGTGATCGCGCTCCTGCCCGGGCGAGAACCAGAGCGGGATCCAGAGGTCGTCGACGCCGCCGAACGCGAACCGCGGCGGCATGACGCCCGTGACCGTGTACGCGAGGCCGTTCAGCGTGATGGTGCGCCCCACGATCGTCGAGTCGCCGCCGAAGCGCGTGCGCCACAGTCGGTCGCCGAGGACCACGGAGCGCAGCGGCGGCGGCGCGAGGCTGTCGCCGTCGAACGTGCGCCCGAGCGCGGGCCGCGCACCGAGGAGCGCGAAGAAGCCGGGCGTGACGCGACGCCCTTCCACGCGCTCGGCGCCGTCGCGTCCGGCGAGCGTGCCGCTCCACGGCACCGTCGTCGCCACGCCGCGCAGCGCACGGGCGTCGCGGCGCAGCACCGCGTAGTCGCCCACCGAGCTGCTGCACGACGGGCAGTCGCGCGTCGTCTCCGAGATGCCGACGAGGCGATCGAGCGCCTCGAACGGGAGCGCGCGGAGGATCAGCGTGTCGAGCGCGCTGAAGATCAGCGTGCACGCGGCGATGCCGAGGGCGAGCGAGAGCGCGGCGACGACGGTGAAGCCGCGGCTGCGCGCGAGCGCGCGCACGGCGAGGCGGACGTCCTTGCCCAACGACATCATGACGCCTCCGGTTCGGGTGCGTCGAGATTCTCCGCGCCGGCGCACCCCCGCGCCAGCTCGGTTCGTCCCAGGCCTTCATTTCGCGTCGTCCGGTCGTCATCGTCCGCAACGTGACCGACGAGCAGGACGTCCTCGACCGGCTCCAGGCGGAGCTGGGTGACCGCTACCGCATCGAGCGCGAGCTCGGGGGCGGCGGCATGTCGCGCGTGTTCGTCGCGATCGACGAGACGCTCGGCCGCCGCGTGGCGATCAAGGTGCTGCGGCCGACGCTCGCCGCCGCGCTGTCGGTCGAGCGGTTCCGGCGCGAGGTGGAGCTCGCGGCGGGGCTGCAGCACCCCAACATCGTCCCCGTGCTCTCGGCGGGGACGTTCGCCGAGCCGGCCGGCGGCGCGGGCGAAGGGAGCGCCGCGCAGGGCGTGCCGTACTTCGTCATGCCGTACGTCGACGGGGAGTCGCTGCGCGAGCGGCTCGTGCGCGGGCCGGTGTCGGTGCGCGAGGCGGTGAGCGTGGCGCGCGACGTCGCGCGGGCGCTGTCGTTCGCGCACGGGCGCGGCGTGGTGCACCGCGACATCAAGCCGGGCAACATCCTGCTCTCCGCGGGCGCGGCGGTCGTGACGGACTTCGGCGTGGCGAAGGCGCTGCAGGCGTCGGCGGCGCGGCCGAGCAGCGGCGAGCGGCGCGCGCGGCCGCTGCCGGAGCGACCGTCGGGGGCCGGGGGGGGCGCGACGCTGACGGCGATCGGCACGTCGTTAGGCACGCCGGCGTACATGGCGCCGGAGCAGGCCGCCGCCGACCCGAACGTGGACTTCCGCGCCGACCTGTACGCGTTAGGCGTGGTGATGTACGAGATGCTCGTCGGCTCGCCGCCGTTCCACGGCCGCACGCCGCAGGCGCTGCTCACCGCGCAGATGTCGGAGACGCCGCCGCCGATCGCGGCGCGGCGCTACGACGTGCCGATGGCGCTCGCCGCGCTCATCATGCACTGCCTGGAGAAGGACTCGACGCGTCGCCCGCGCTCGGCGGCCGAGGTGCTGCGCACGCTGGAGGAGCCGGACATCCTGAGCGGCGCGTTCGCGACGCCGCCGGTCGTCGCGCGGCGGCGGCGGTCGCAGCTGCTCACGCTCGCGCTGCCGCTCGTGGCGGTGATCGTCGCGGTCGGCGCGCTGTGGGCGCTGCGGCCGGGAACGAAGTCGCGCGCCGCCGACTCCACCGCGGTCGCGGCGGCCGCCGGCGCCGCGCTCACGCTGCCGTCGCCGCCGCCGCTCGCGCGCTCCATCGCCGTGCTGTCGTTCGACGCCGTGGGACGCGACGAGCGCGCGGCGTCGATCGGCGAGGGGCTGACGGCGGAGATCGCGACGGCGCTCGCGGGCGTGCCGGGGATGCGCGTCGCGTCGCAGTCCGGATCCGCGGCCCTGCGCGCGCGGCGCGCGGCGCCGGTGGAGATCGCGCGCACGCTCGGCGTGACGCTGCTGCTCGAGGGGACGGTGCAGCGCGAGGGGGAGCGGGTGCGGGTGACGGTGCGCGCGGTGGATCCGGCGATCGAGTCGACGGTGTGGTCGCGCACCTTCGACGGGCAGACGACGAACGTGCTCGCGCTGCAGGACCTCGTGTCGTCGGCGATCGTCGCGGCGTTCGACCGGCGTTAGGCGGCGGCTGGGTCGTTCGACCCATGCCGCCCGAGCACGCGGGCGGCATCGTCGGGGTCTCATGACCACCCTGACCCGCGCCTGCACGGGCTGCGGCGCCCATCTGCCGCCCGACGCCGCGTACTGCCCGACGTGTGGCACGGCGGCGACCAGCGTCTATGCGCGCGAGCCGCGCCGCGCGGCCCCGGAGCCGGAGGTGCGCGACCGACTGCAGCGCGCGCTCGGCCCGGCGTGGGAGATCCGCTGGCTCGTCGGCCGCGGCGGGTTCGCCGAGGTGTACGCGGCGTGGGACTCGCAGCTCAAGCGGCAGGTCGCGATCAAGACGCTGCGCGCCGATCTCGCCACCAACGCGCTGGTGCGCGAGCGGTTCCGGCTCGAGGCGGAGACCGTGGCGCAGCTGCGGCACCCGCACGTCGTGCCGATCTACGCGGTGGGCGACGCCGACGACGTCGTGTACTTCGTGATGCCGCTCATCGACGGCGAGCACGTCGCCGCGGCCGTGCGGCGCGAGGGGACGCTCGGCGTGGACGAGAGCGTGCGCGTGCTGCGCGAGGCGGCGGGCGCGCTGCATGCCGCGCACCGCGCGGGCGTCGTGCACCGCGACGTGAAGCCGGAGAACCTCATGCTCGAGGGGCCCGAGCGCCGCGTGGTGGTGATGGACTTCGGCATCGCGAAGATCGCCGACGCGGTCGACATGAACCTGACGCACACCGGGTTCGTGATGGGGAGCCCGCAGTTCATGAGTCCCGAGCAGAGCGCGGGCGAACGAAACCTCGACCATCGCACCGACCAGTACGCGCTGGCGACGGTGGGCTTCCTCATGCTCACGGGGCGGCTGCCGTTCGAGGCGGAGTCGTTCCAGAGCTACCTGTACCAGCAGGCGACGCAGCCCGCGCCGCGCGCCGATGCGCTGCGCGCCGACGTGCCGGCGGTGCTCGCCGACGCGCTCGCCCGCGCGCTCGCCCGCGACCCGGCGGACCGCTTCCCGTCGATGGACGCGTTCGCCGCGGCGCTCGGCGAGAGCGTGGCGACGACGCCGGCGTTCGGCACGCGGCGGCGGTGGCCGTCGCGCGACGCGCGCGCGGCCGCGGTGCGTGCGCTGCTCGCGCGCTGGCGGCGGCCCGCTGGCGTGGCGGCGGTGGTGGGCGCGGCGCTCACCGCAGCGTCAGGCGGCGCGCTGTCGCCGGCGGCCGGCGTGCGCCAGGCGTCGGCCCGCGAGGCCGCCGTCGCGGCGGCGGAGCGCGCGATGCGCGCGGAGGGCGCCCCGGCGGGACTCGCGGAGCGCGCGGAGCTCGTGCAGCGCGACTCGCTGCTGCGGTGGCTCGGCGGCGCGTTAGGCACCGCGGGCGCCGCGGCGCGGGCGGAGCGCGACGGCACCGGGTGGGCGTGGCGCGTGAGCGCCTACGACCGCGCGCGCGACGAGGTGTGGCAGGTGACGGTGGCCGGGGCGGGCACGCGCGTGACGGGGCTCGAGCGCATCGCGCCCGACACGACGTCGTGGGGCGCGCGACTGTCGCCGGCGGCCGCGCGGACGCTCGCCGAGCGGACGCTGGCCGTGCATGGCTGGCACGTCGACTCGCTGCGCCCGATCGCGGCGACCGTGCCCCGCGCGGACCACGCGTTCGCGTGGCGCGTCCCGGGCAGCACCGTGCGGAGCGCGCGCGGCGACTCCGTCACGACGCGCGTGACGGTGGGCGTGCGCGGCGCGCACGTGGCGCTGTACCGCGAGTCCGCGGATCTGCCGGCGGGCGCGCCGAGCGCGTGGCACGACCTGTGGCTCGAGTGGAAGGGCGGCTCGCTCGTGGGGCTCGCGGTGCTCGTGTTCTCGATCGCGACGGCGGTGGGCGTGCGACGGTCGCGCGTGGACGACGTGCAGTGGGGGCTCGGGCTCCGGCTCGCGCTCCCCGGCGTGCTGGCGCTCCTGGCGGCGATGGTGCGCACGGTGTGGCTCGACGCGAGCGCGCCGTCGACGGCCGACACGCACGGGTGGGTGAGCGAGACGATCGGCTTCGTGGTCTCGGCGCCGGCGCTGCTGTGCGCGCTCGCCGGCGCGCTCGCCGCCGCCGAGTCGCTGAGCCATCAGCGCGCGCCGCTGCTGTTCGCGGGCACGCGTGACGCGGTGCGCGCGCGGTGGGACGCGCCGGAGCTGCCCGCCGCGGCGCTGCTCGGCACGGCCGCGGCGCTGTTGGGCACCGGACTCGAGGCGGCCGTGGCCTGGCTGGCGCAGCGCGCCGGCGAGTGGAGCGGCGCCCTGCCCAACGCGTTCGAGCTGACCGTGCCGCCGCTCGCGCTCGTGAACGGCATCCTGGGCGGCACGCTCGTCGTCGCGGCGATGGCGCTGGCATTCGCCGCGGCCGCGGCGCGCCGCCTGCCCGCCGTGGTCCCGTTCGCCGCCGTCGCGGCGGTGGCGACGCTCGGCGCGCTGCCGGTCGACGGGCCGATCACCGCGGCGTACGGCGTCGCGTGGATGCTGCTGCTGGCGTTCGTCGTGTGGCGCTTCGGCGTGCTCGCGGGACTGGTCGCCGCGTTCGTGTACGCGGGCCTGCCCGACGCGGTCGCCCTTCTGCGCGCGGACACGTCCGCCTTTGCACTCTGGGGCGTCGTCGCGTTAGGCGTCCTTGCCGCGCCGAGCATGCTCGGTGCGGCGGCGCTGAAGAGACGGCGCTGATGGTTCGGCGCTGAAACGGCGGCGCTGATACCGCGCGCGTTCAGCGCCGCAGTTTCAGAGCCGCCGTTTCAGCGCCGCCATACCAGCGCCGCCGTTTCGTTCAGTGCGTATTCGACGTCGCTTCCTTCGTCACCGGCATGCCGCGCCCCGCGTCGAGATCGTTCCAGTTCAGGATCGCGTTGAAGCCGAGGGCGTAGGTGCCCTGCGTCTGCCAGCGCCAGAACGGGCGGATCGCGAACAGGACGATGTGGCCCTTGCCGAGCGACTCGTCGACGAGCTGCGCGCGGTTGGCGAGGAGCTGGCCGTTCTCCAGCGTGCCGGAGAGCAGCATGTCGTCCGCCTTCGCGGGGAACTGCAGCACGACGCGCGGCCGCGCGTTCGGCTCGGCGGCGAGGCCGAGGTCCGGCGGCGTGCCGCCGGCGCCCTGCCCACCGAAGCCGCCACCACCACCGCCGCCGCCACCGAAGCCGCCGCGGCCCGCGGCCGCGCTCGGGCCGGTGACCGACGCGACGCCGTAGGCGGTGCCGGTCCGGGCCGGATCCCACGGCGAGAGCTTCAGCGGCGTCGCCATCGGCGTGGTGTTCTGCGCGACGGAGCCCGCGCGCCCGGTGGCGTTCGCGCCCGCGGCGACCTGCACCGCGGGCAGGTTGCTCGCGTTGAACAGCGGCCCGCTGCTGAAGTAGACCGGCAACTCGTCGTACTCGTAGCCGTACACGAGGGGGCTCGTCCTGTCGGCCACCACGCCGCGCAGGATCGTGCCGCGCGCGAACAGCCCGCGGCCGGCCTCCGACGTCACACCGGGCGTCATCTTCAGCTCGACGAGGTTCTGCGCCGTGTTGCCCTCGGTGATGAGCGTGCCGCCGGCGCGCACGAACTCGTAGAGCGCCTTGAACCCGTCCGCCCCGACGCCGCCGCGCACGTCGTCGGTGGAATCGGGGTAGCCCAGCGCCGGGAACTGCGCGGTCTTCTTGTACGGGACCGGCTGCGTGCCGACCTGCCCACCGTCGCGGCCGCGCGACGTGGGACCGCCACCGCCGCCCGCGCCCGCCGCGAACTGCCCCGCCGCCGCCGCGTTGTTGCCGAGCGGCGTGCCGCCGTACGGGTAGATGATGACGTCGTACTTCGCGCGCAGGTTGCCCTTCTTCAGCTCCGGCTCGCCGAAGTAGCTGTACGGCACGCCGTAGGTGTCGAGCGCCGCGCGCCACCAGCCCTCGTCCTGCGTGCGCGTCCACGAGTGCACGTAGCCGATGCGCGGGACGTCGAGCGGGTGCGTCTTCACGCCGTTAGGCAGCGACGCGACGGCGTAGCCCGACAGGCCGAGCCGCTTGAGCTCCGGCTCGATGCGGGCACGCGCGCCGCGGACGACGATCGCGCCCGGGCCGAAGTGGCGGCCGGCGGCGTCGAAGCCCTCCTCGGCCGCGTCCATCTTCACGTCGCGCAGCTTGAAGCGGAACGAGACGAGCGCGTTGTCGCTCGTGTTGTCGACGACGACGGTGTTGCCCTTGCCCGTCACGCCGCCCGCGGCGACGACCGGCGCCGAGGGCAGCGGCGACATCGGCGCGTCGAGGATCGCGGGGTCGGTGACCTCGGCGATCGTGAGGTTCCGCATGAGCGGGAACGTCCAGCCGGTGTCGTCGTACGGCGACGGGTTCGTCGGCGAGAAGTTCTGGAGCGAGAAGTACATGTCGGCGATGGTGCGGAACGGCTGGTCGCCGCGGATGATGTAGTCACCCGGCTTCACGCTCACCTTCCCCGCCTGGAACGCGCTCGTCGCGCGGTGGAACTCGAGCCCCTGCGTGCGCAGGTCGTTCACCGCCTCGGCGGCGTTCTGCTTCGCGTGCTGGTCGGCGGGGATGACCCACGCCGTGATCTGGCCGGCGGTGTGCGCCTTCGCCACCGCGCGCTTGTTCTTCAGCCAGTAGTTCTCGAGGTACGTGTGCTTGTTGTTCGCGACGTGGTTCAGCGCGAACAGGATCGCCGACTCCTGGATGTTCGTGTTCGCGCGCGGGCCCCAGTTGATGGAGTCCAGCGGCGGGTTCGGGCGGAACCACTCGCGGCTCGTCGTCGTCGCGGCGGGCTTCACGACGTACGGGTCGGGCCCGTAGCTCTGCACCTCGTAGAAGCGGCCGGTCGCGTTGTGCGAGTGCGCGATGAAGAACATGTAGTTCGGCACCCAGCCGTCGTAGAACCCGTAGGTCCACACGCCGGGCACGCCGCGCTTCGTCATCTCCATGACGTCGTTCTTCGCGAGCATCCACCACTCGTCGACCGTGATGGGGTCGAGCGCGTCGTTGTACGGGCCGGTGCCGGTCGAGGCGTAGAGGTACGTCTGCGCCTCGTGCAGGTCGTGCATGATCGTCGGCGTCCACTCGTTCTGCACGCGCGTGACGGCCTTCGTCAGCTCGAGGAACTGCCCCATGCCGTCGCGGTTGTTGTCGTGCTGGACGTACTTGCCCCAGTACATGAGGGGCAGGTTCCCGACGGTGGCGCGGTTCGCCTTGTTCCAGTAGTACGTGTCGACCATCTTCTCGCGCCCGTCGACCTCGATGACCGGCGTGATGAAGGTGATGACGTTGTTGCGCACGTTCTGGACGAGCGGCGTCTCCTCGACGACGAGGCGGTAGGCGAGCTCCATCAGCATCTCGGGGCCGCCGCTCTCCGGCGAGTGCATGCCGCTCGTGATGTAGTAGATGGGCTTCGCGGTGCCTAACAGCTGCTGCGCCTGCGCCTCGGTGGTCTTGCGCGGGTCGGTGAGCGCCTTGAGATAGCCCTTGTAGTCGTCGAGCCGCGCGATGGTCTGCGGGTCGGCGATGGCCATGAGGACGAGGTCGCGCCCCTCCTCGGTCCGGCCGATCGTCCACAGCTTCGCGCGCCCGTTCGACGCGTCGGCGACGGCCTTGAGGTAGCGGTGGATGTCGGCCGCGTGGTCGAGCTCCCCGTTCTGGCCGACGATGTGGCCGAGGAACTTGAGCGGCGTGGGGACGGTGGCCGACGCCGGCAGGTGGTCCACCAGCTCGGTGGAGATGCGCGGGTCGGACAGGTTCTGCTTGATCTTCGCCGTGTACTCCTGGTCGATCGGCTGCGCGCTCTGGGCGCCGGCCGTCGCCGCCGCGGCCACGAGGGCAGCGGCGAGCCAGGGGGTACGCGAGAGGGGGTGCCTCATGCGGCCTCGCGGGGGTGGTGGGACGAGGGGTGGGCCCGACCGGTCACCCGGCCTCGGCTCCTGGGATACGTCTCCGCCCGGCGAATCGCTGTGCCGGCGCGCCACACCGGCCGGCCCCCGGTGGCGTGGTCCGGTTCGCCGTGTCATCCTCCGGGCATGTCCCGCGCCCGCCCCGGCTTCACGCTGCTCGAGATCCTCGTGGTCATCATCGTGATCGCGATCCTCGCCACGCTCGTCGCGCCGAACGTGTTCCGCCACGTCGGCGCCGCGAAGGACACGACCGCGCGCGCGCAGATGGAGATCCTCGGCGCGGCGCTCGACACGTATCGCCTCGACAACGGCAGCTATCCGTCGACGCGCGACGGGCTGGAGGCACTGTGGAAGGCGCCGCCCGGCGCGGCGAACTGGCGCGGGCCGTACCTGCGCAAGGAAGTGCCCGTCGACCCGTGGGGGCATCCCTACGTGTACGCGTCGCCGGGACAGGCCAACCCGTCGGGCTTCGACCTGCAGAGCTACGGCCGCGACGGCCGGCCGGGCGGCGAGGGCGAGGACGCGGACCTGCGGCAGTGGGAGGCGGCGCGGCGTTAGGCGACGCCGCGGCGAGCAGCGTGGACGATCGGCTCCGACCAGCCGCGCAGCGCCGCTCTACGACACCGTTAGGCGCGCTGCAGTCAGGCGCGATGCGGTCAGGGGTCGCGTCGCCGCGGCGGTGACGTCCTGACGCGCGGACCGGTCGCAGGCCGTCGCCGTAGCGCGCGCGAGGCACTCGAGTGTACGATCGTGTCGAGCGCTCGACGCGCGTCGCGGGCGCCGCCGATCATCCTGCACCATCCGACGGGAGCGCACATGCCGCTGAGCCAATCGCAACGCGAGCACCTCGCTCGACGGTTGCGCGGGGAGCGTACGCGCGTACTCCGCGCGCTCGGCCGTTACGACGAAGAACTGGCAGTCACGGGTCAGGACGCGAGCGGCGACCTATCGAAGTTCCCATTCCACCCCGCGGACGAAGGGTCCGACGGGTTCGACCGCGAGCTCGACGCGCAGGAGGCGTCGCGCCTCACGCGCGAGCTGCAGGCGATCGACGAGGCGCTGCAGCGGCTCTACGCGCAGCCGGAGCACTTCGGGCGCGACGAGCGCACCGGCGAGGAGATCCCGTTCGAGCGCCTGGAGATCATCCCGTGGGCGCGCACGCGCGTGGACGACCCGCCGGCAGGCGCCACAGCGCGACGTGCGGCCGAGGCCGACGCGCGAAGCGCGGAGCACAACGACCGCTACGCGGGCTGAGTGTCGCGCGGTCGGCCGTCGGCATTGCGCTGCCCGACGTCGCGGGGTACGCGCTCGGCTACCTCGCGGCGATCAGTCCCCGACCTCGACCCACCCCGACTCGAGCGCGCGGAGCCGCACCTGCTCCCAGAGCAGCACGCGGTACGGCACGCCGGGATTCTCGAGCTGCACGCCGATGACGTGCTCGCGCTCGTGGCGCACGACGCCGTGCACGTCGACGGACGAGCCGTCGAGGAAGACGATGCGTCCCGCGATCTCGGAGCCGATCGCCGGCAGCGTCCGGTGCGGATCGAGCTGCGCGCAGAAGCCGTGCTCCGAGCAGTCGATCACGCGCGCGGTCACCCCGTTCCACGCGAACGTCGGGCTGGCTCTCAGGGGGTAGGCGACGCGGTAGCTCTCGCGGCGATTGGGAACGGGCATCGGGACGGCTGCGTGGCGGCGACGACGGGGGCGGCCCCGCGACGAGGTGTCGCGGGGCATCCCACTATGTTCTCGGCACGCGCGCGCCGGTTCTGAAGTCCGTCACGGGTTCGCCCGCCACTCCGGCATCCGCCCGGGCGTCCACGGCACCCCCGCCGCCTCCGCCGCCGTCTCGACGCGCGCGAGGTCGGTGGTGGCGAGGCTGCGGAGCTGGCCGAGGACCTTCGCGAAGTCGGCGGCGACGATGTCGTACTGCCGCCGCTGGGTGGCGGTCGGTGCGCCGAGCGACCGCGTGCCCTGCGCCATGATGCCCACGCGCCCGAGGAGCGACGGCGGCGTCGGCTCCTGACGGCGCGCGATCGTGGGGTCGCCGGTGAACGCCTCACGCAGGTCGCGCAGCTGCGACGACAGTGCGCGCACGTCGCCCGCCACCTTGGCGTCCGCGCCCGGCGTCTCGCGCACGGCACGCTCCAGCGCCTGCACGCGCGTCGACAGCTCGCCCGCGTACGCGCTCGCGCCGGCGACCGCGCGCTGCAGATCGGTCACCCGCTGCTGGAACGCGAGCACGGCGGCCGCGCGCGGCGTGGCGTCCTTGTCGAGCATGTAGACCTCGACCGTCTGCGGCGTGCCTAACGGCGTCTCCACGCCGTCGACGCGCTTCGCGATCGCGACGCGGTACGCACCCGGCACGACGAGCGGCCCCGCGCCGCCGCCGCGCGGCCCGCCCTCGTCGCCCTCCTCGCCGCCCCCGCCGCCGCGCTGCGCGCCGGCGTTGGGCGCCGTCGGTCCCGCCCAGCGCAGGTCCCACACGACGCGCTGCACGCCCGCCTGCGCCGGGCCAGTGAGACGGCGCACCACCTTGCCCGCGGCGTCGGTGACGGTGAGCACGATCGCCGGCGCCTCCTCGCGGTCCTCGACGCGCAGCGAGTCCCACGACGGCGGGAACACGTCGGCCCCGCGTCGCGCGAGCGCGCGCTCGGCGGCCTGGCGCTGGGCGCGGCGCGTGCGGATCTCGGTCCGCAGGTAGTACGGGATCACGGCGCCGAACGGCGGGTTCGGCGCGGCGAAGAAGCCGCTCCCCTGCGTCCCGTTCGTGCCGCCGGCGAACGTGTTGGACTGGACGTACAGCGGCGCGCGGCGGATCGGCAGCAGCGCGCCCTCGCGCGCCGCCACCTCGCGCGTGAGCGCGCGCAGCGGCGCGAGGTCGTCGAGGACGTAGAACGACCGGCCGAACGTCGCGACCACGAGATCGTCGTCGCGCTCCTGGATCGCGAGGTCGCGCACCTGGATCGTCGGGAGCCCGCCGCGCAGGCGCGTCCACGTCGCTCCGCCGTCGCGCGTGAAGAACAGCCCGAACTCCGTGCCCGCGTACAGGATGTTCGCGTCCTTCGGATCGTCGATCACGACGTACACCGTGCCGCGCTGCGGCAGGTTGCCGGCGATCGGCGTCCACGTGCGGCCGAGGTCCGTCGTCTTCAGCACGTAGGGCTTGTAGTCGCCCGACATGTGGTTGTCGAACGCGGCGTACGCGGTGCGCGCATCGTGGCGCGACGGCGTGATGCGCGCGACCTGCGTCGTGTCGGGGACGCCGGGGAAGCGCTCCGTCTTCGACCAGTGCGCGCCGCCGTCGTCGCTCACCTGGATCGTGCCGTCGTCGGTGCCGATCCAGAGCTGCCCTTCCTTCAGCGGCGACTCCGCGACGGCGACGATCGCGCCGAAGAACGAGCTCGACGTGTTGCGCGCCACGGCGTCGATGCTCCACACGCGGTCCATGAGGCGCAGCTTGTCGCGGTCGATGCCGCGCGACAGGTCGGGGCTCACCGGCGTCCACGAGTCGCCGCGGTCCTCGCTCCGGTACAGCCGCTGCGCGGCGAAGTAGAGGCGCGTGTGCTTGTGCGGGCTCACGATCATCGGCGAGTCCCAGTACCAGCGGAGCCCCGGCTCGCCCGGCTCCGGCTGCGGCACGATGTTCACGCTCTCGCCGGTCTTCAGGTCGAAGCGCTGCATGTTGCCGTGCTGCGACTCCGCGTAGACGGTGCTCGGGTCCTGCGGGTCGACGCGCGACACGAAGCCGTCGCCGCCGGCGGTCACGAACCACTCGGCGTTCGTCACGCCGGCGCTGCTGCGGGTGCGCGACAGGCCGCCCACGGAGTTGTTGTCCTGCGTGCCGCCGTAGACGTGGTAGAACGTCGCGGTGTCGGTGTCGACGCGGTAGAACTGGCCTAACGGGAGGTTCGCGAAGTACTTGTACGTCTGGCCGCGGTCGAACGACTCGTACAACCCGCCGTCGCAGCCGATCAGCAGGTGGTCGACGTCGGCGGGGTCGATCCAGATCACGTGGTTGTCGACGTGCTTGTCGCGCTCGCCCACCGGCCGGAACGTGCGGCCGCCGTCCTCGGTCACCATGTTGCGCACGTCGACGGCGTACACGCGGTCGACGTCGACCGGGTCGGGGAAGATCTCGCCGTAGTAGAGGCCCGTCGTGTTGTAGTCGCTCATCCGCTCCCACGTCACGCCGCCGTCGCGCGAGCGGTAGAACCCACCGCGGTCGTTCGCCGCCTCGAGGATGGCGTAGACGACGTCCGGGTTCACGGGCGACACGGCGAGACCGACGCGTCCCAGCTCGTCGTTAGGCAGCCCGGCCTGCGAGCGCTTCCACGTCGCGCCGCCGTCGGTCGAGCGCCACACGCCGCTCTCCGGCCCGCCGGCGATGTAGCCGTAGGTGCGGCGCACGCGCTGCCACGTCGTGGCGAGCAGCACGTCGGGGTTGCGCGGGTCGAGCACGACGTCGCTCACGCCGGCCCACGTGCCGCCGGGAAGCACCTGCTTCCAGGTGCGTCCGCCGTCGGTCGTCTTGTACAGCCCGCGGTCCCCGCCCTTCACCGAGAGCGGCCCCTGCGCGGCGACGTAGACGACGTCGGAGTTGCGCGGGTCGATGACGATCTTGCCGACGTGCTCCGACTCGCGGAGACCCACGTTCGTCCACGTGCGCCCCGCATCGACCGACTTGTACACGCCGTCGCCGTAGTTCACGGCGCGCTGCGCGTTGTTCTCGCCGGTGCCGACCCACACGACGTTCGGGTTCTTCGGGTCGATGACGACGGTGCCGATGGAGTACGAGCTCTGGGCGTCGAACACCGGCGTCCACGTCGTGCCCGCGTTCGTCGTCTTCCACACGCCGCCGGCGGCGACGCCGATGTACCACGTCTTCCTGTCGCGCGGATGGACGGCGAGGTCGCTGATGCGGCCCGAGATCATCGCCGGGCCGATGGCGCGGAGCCGCATGCCGGCGAGCGGACCGCCGCCGCGCTCGCCGCCCCCCGCGGAATCGTTAGGCGCCCCGCCCCCGGGCCCGGCCCCGGACGTACCGGCGGTGTCCTGGTTCGCGGCGCGGCGGTTCCGCGTGGTGTCGGAGCCCAGGGTGCGGGCGCGGCCGGAGTCCTGCGGGGCGCCGCGGCGGGGCGCGGGCGCCGGCTGACGGGCGGGCGGCTGCTGAGCGGCGAGGGGCGTGCCTAACAGAACGGCGAGGAGCGCGATGCGACGGAGCATGGGAGAGCGAGTGACGCGTGAAGCATGACGCGTTGGGCGTGACGCGTCGGGCGTCGGAATGATACCGCCCGTGCACTCGCTCGGCGCTACTCCCGGCGCGGGAGAGGGCGCCGCGCGGCTAGAGCATGCAGTCGAGGGTGCTCGCGCGCTGGGCCAGCAGCGGCATCGCGTGGACCATGTCCATCATCCCCGCCCCCGGGGTGTCGGCGAAGTATCGATCGTCGAAGTTGTAGGGCTGGGATCGATCGAACGCGATCGCGCCGTCGCCCACCGCGACCTCCACGCCGCCCTTCTTCTTCAGCGCCTCGAACAGCCAGCGGATCAGCAGGGTGGCCTCCTTGCGACGGGTCTGGCTCATCGGATCGGTGGGCTGCGTCTGGGCGGGCACGAAGCGGCCGCGCCCCGCGAGATCGAGTGCACCGCCCGACTCGGACAACGCGTGGCTCATCGGCGCCAGGCCCATGCCCGCCGCGACGATCGCCTGCTCGCCGCCGCTGGCGGGCTTCACATCCGCCTCGCCCGTCAGCTTCGGCACCGGCGTGGTCGGCACGGTCCTTCTCGCCACCAGCGCATCGATCGTCCCGGGGTTGCAGAGGGAGTTCTGCAGCGTGTACTGGAAGGTGCTCGTGTCGACCTTGATCCCCTTCTCGATCAGGTCGAGGAGCATCAGCCCCGTGTGAAACGCGGTGTGGTTGCGCGCGACCTCCGACAGGAACATCACCGACACGAGCAGCGTGAGGGCCTGGTCGTTTCCGGCGGCCGTGCCGCCGGAGAGGATGGCGCGGATGGCGGCCGCCGTGGCCGTGTCGGAGACGTGGTTCTGGTGGTCCTCGAGAAGCTTCATGTAGATGCCGGCGTAGGAGATCTCGGCTTTCAGCTTCCCCGGAGCGCCCTTCGGCGGCACGGTCGGCACTGCGCCGTGGTAGCGCGCGTACAGCGTGTTGGCGGCGATCGATATGAGCTGCCCGCCCACGTCGAACCAGAACTGGGCGCCCGGCGCGTCCGTCGCGGTGCCGATGTCGAACTTCTCCTTGCGCGTGTACCGGGCGATGCGCTTCGCGCACCAGAACCACTCGCGAGCCGCATCCGGCTTCCACGGTGTCTGCCATCCCTTCGCGTCGGCGCCGTTGCCAGACGCGGGCGGCGACTGCTGGGGATAGGCCTGCTGCAGCAGCGACAGCAGGTGGACGGCGTCGTAGGTGACGCGGTTGATCGTGAGCGAGGTGAGCATGGCCGGCGTGGTGGGGAGGGGCGTTCGATCGGCCGCTCCCGAGTATGGTGCTCCACCGGGCGCCCCGCCATGTGCGCCGCAACGCGCCCGCACGGTGCGAGCGCCGAGCGATGCGCGCCGACGTCAGGCGCGGCGCGTCACGCGCCCGACCGGCAGCCGCCGCACCCGCACCCCGGTCGCCGCGAAGATCGCGTTCGTCACCGCCGGCGCGATCGACGGCAGGGCGCCCTCGCCGAGCCCGCGCGGCGCCGGGCCGCCGGGCACGAACGTAACGTCCATCGCCGGCGCCTCGTGGATGCGCAGCGCCGGGTAGTCGTCGAAGTTGCGCTGCACCACGCGCCCGCTCTCGACGGTGATCTCCTGCTTCAGCGCTGCCGACAGCCCGTAGACGATCGCGCCCTCCACCTGCGCGCGCGCGCCGAGCGGGTTCACGACGCGGCCCGCGTCCACGGCGGTCGCGACGCGCTTCACACGCACCGCGCCGTCGGGCAAGACGGCCACGTGCGCGACGTGCGCCACGTAGATGCCGTTCGAGTACGACCCCGCGATCCCGCGCCCCTCGTTAGGCGGCACGCGCTCGCCGAGCCGGCCGCGCTCCGCGGCGACGCGCAGCACCGCGGCCAGGCGGCCGGTGTCGTAGGTGCCGCCGTAGAACGGCAGCGTGCGCGGCGCGCCTAACAGCGCGAGCTGGTACGGAAGCGGATCCTGCCCCGCCGCCTGCGCCGCCTCGGCGAGGAACGACTGCGACACGAACACCGTCGACGACGGCTCCACGGCGCGCCACTGGCCGCGCGGGATGCGCGACGCGAGCGGCGTGTAGCCGAGCCGCACGTTCGGCACCAGCCCCGCCGGCGCGTCGAACGGCTCCAGCTCGCCGGGATCGAGCTCGCGCTGCCCGTCGCCCGGGGGCCAGTTCAGGTAGTGGCCGCGCGACGCGTTCACGAGGTGCTGCGTCCAGGCGACGAGCGCGCCGCTCGCGTCGAGCCCCGCGCGCATGTGGTAGTAGCCCGCCGGTCGATAGAAGTCGTGGCGCACGTCGTCCTCGCGCGTCCACACCACCTGCACCGGGCGCCCGACCTGCTTCGACACGGCGACCGCCTCGGCCGCGAAGTCCGAGTAGAAGCGCCGGCCGAACGCGCCGCCCATCCGCACGACGTGCACCGTGATGCGCCACGGCTCGAGCCCCGTGACGCGCGCGGCGACGTCGCGCACGTCCTCCGGGTTCTGCGTCGGCGCCCAGATCTCGCAGCTGTCGACGCGCACGTGGGCGGTGCAGCTCATCGGCTCCATCGGCGCGTGCGCGAGCAGCGGCACCTCGTAGACGGCGTCCAGCGTGCGCGCGGCGCCGGCGAGCGCGCGATCCACATCGCCGTCGTTCCGTCGCACGAGGCGCGGCGCGCGGCCCGACGCGGCGACGGCCTCGTCCCGCATGCGGCGCGTGCTCTCCACCTCGCCGCCGCGCGCGTCCCACGTGAGCCGCAGCGCGCGGCGCCCCTCCGTCGCGTGCCACGTGCCGTCGGCGACGACGGCGACGCCGTTAGGCGGCTTGGGGCTGTTCGGCGCGAACGCCGGCATCGCGTCGGCGTCGATCCGCACCACGGCGACGACGCCCCGCGACGCGCGCGCCGCTCGGTCGTCGACCGCGGCGAGCCGGCCGCCGAACACCGGACTGCGCTCGACGCTCGCGAACAGCATCCCCGGCACGCGCACGTCGACGCCGTACCGCGCGCGGCCGGTCACGATGTCCGGGACGTCCACGCCACGCGTCGGCCGGCCGATGATCCGATACGCGCCCGGCTCCTTCAGCGGCGGCTCGGCCGGCGGCGTCCCACGCCGTGCGTCGTCGAGCAGCGTGGCGTACGCGGCGCGTCGGCCGGTCGCCGCGTGCACGACCTCGCCCGGCTCGGTGGTGCACTCCGCGACCGGCACGCCCCACCGCGCCGCGGCCGCGCCGACGAGCAGCGCCCGCGCCGCGGCGCCGGCACGCCGCAGCGGCTCCCACGACGTGCGCACCACCGCGCTGCCGCCCGTGTACTGCTCGCCGTAGCGCGACGGGTCGAGATCGCCCTGCTCCACGCGCACGCGCTCCCACGGCGCATCGAGCTCCTCGGCCACGAGCATCGCGAGCGTCGTGCGCACGCCCTGCCCCATCTCCGGACGCGCGACGACGATCACCACCGCGCCGTCGGGCTCCAGCCGCACGAACGCGTTAGGCGCGAGCGCATCCGGCGCCGCGCGCACGCCGACGAGCAGCCCGCCGAGCACCGTCGTGCCGATGGTGACGAAGTCGCGGCGCGTGATGGCCGATCGAGCGTCGGCGTCAGGCACGCTCATCGCGCCGCGCCCCGGAGCTCGGCCGCGCGGTGGACCGCGGCGCGGATGCGGTCGTAGGTGCCGCAGCGGCAGAGGTTGCGCGACATCGCGTCGTCGATGTCGGCGTCGGTCGGCGACGGCCGGCGCGCGAGCAGCGCCGCGGCGGACATGAGCTGGCCGGCCTGGCAGTAGCCGCACTGCGGCACGTCGTGCTCCGTCCATGCGCGCTGCACCGCGTGCGCGCCGCGCGGGTCGAGCCCCTCGATCGTCGTCACCGCCTTCCCGGCGACCGCGCCGAGCGGCGTCACGCACGACGTCACCGGCGCCCCATCGACGTGCACCATGCACGCCCCGCACGCGCCGATCCCGCAGCCGAACTTCGTGCCGGTGAGGTCGAGCGTCTCGCGCAGGACCCAGAGCAGTGGCGTGTTCGCGTCGGCGTCGACGGAGTGCGGCCGGCCGTTCACGCGCAGGGAGATCGGTGGCATGGGCCGAAGCTCCGGGGCCCGCGTGCGAGGCGCCAGACGTCAGGGACGAGACGCGCGTGACGCGGTGCGAACGACATCGAACCGCAGAGGACGCAGAGGGCCGCAGAGGACTGCCTCTTCGAACGGCAAAAGATCTGGGGATGAAAGGATTCCTAGGATCCTGGGATCCTTTCATCCCCAGGTATTGCTGTTGATGTTCTCTGCGGCCCTCTGCGTTTCAATTCAAAGAGCCGCCCGCGGCAGCGTCAACGTGAACGTGCTCCCGACGCCGACCTCGCTGTCGACCGTGAGGTCGCCACCCATCGCGCGCGCGAGGTCGCGGCTGATCGCCAGCCCGAGGCCGACGCCCTGCGTGCGCTCGCTGACCTTCGCCGCGGCCTGCACGAACGGGTCGAAGATCGACTCCAGCCGGTCGGCCGAGATGCCGCGCCCCGTGTCGGCGACGGAGATGCGCACGGCGTCGCCGTCGGCGCGCCAGAGCACGCGCACCGCGCCGCCGGGCTCCGTGAACTTCACCGCGTTCGTGAGGAGGTTGAGCACCACCTGCGCGGCGCGCTCGCGGTCGGCGTGCACCGCCGCCGCGGGCCCGTGCTCGCACCGGAACGTCAGCCCGCGCGCCGCGGCCTGCGGCTCGATGAACGTCTGCAGCTCCTCGAGCAGCGTCGCGACGTCCACGTCGCCGATCACGAGCGACAGCTTGCCGGCCTCGATCTGCGCGAAGTTCAGGATGTCGTTGATGAGCGTCAGGAGGTGCTCCTGCGCGCGACGCAGCCGCGACAGCGCCTCGCGCTGCTGGTCGGTCACGGGACCGTGCACGCCGAGCTCCACGAGCTGTGCGTAGCCGCCGATCGCGTTCAGCGGCGTGCGCAGGTCGTGGCTCATGGCGGCGAGGAAGTCGCTCTTCGCGCGGTTCGCCTGCTCCGCCTCGGCGCGCGCGTCCTCCGCCTCGGCGCGCGCGCGCCGCTGCGCCGCGAACAGCCGCGCGTTGTCCATGGCGAGCGCCGCCCATCCCGCGATCCCCTCGACGAGCCGCTCGTGCCGCTCGCTGAACATCCCCGGCTCGGCGTGGCCGTAGAACAGGCCCCCGATCACGGTCCCGTCGTGCGACTTCACCGGCACCGCGAGATAGCTCACGACCGGCAGGTGCCCCTTCGGCTTGCCGTGGTACGGCGGGTTCTGGCCGTAGCGCGGGTCCTTCGTGATGTCGTCCGACCGCACGGTGCCGAGGCCCTTGAACGTCGGATCGAACACGTGCGTGTTGCGCGGCATCGGGAACTTCGAGAAGTGGTCGCGCGGCACGCCGCTGATCGTGTAGAGCATGTACGACTCGCCCTTCTCGTTCAGCACGTTGTAGAAGAACGCGCCGAACTGCGCGCCGGTGAGCCGCGTGGACTCGTCGGTCACCGTCTGCACGATGCGGTCGACGTCGAACTCGATGGCGAGCCCCGCGCCGATCCGGTGCAGCGTCTCGACGAGGTGCGCCTCCTCGCGCAGCCGCTGCTCGGCGTCGCGCAGCGCCTCCGCGGCGTGCTTCTGCGCCGTCACGTCCACCGTCACGCCGTCGAAGCGGATCGGGCGGTCGGCGTCGTCGTAGAACGTGTTGCCGATCGCGCGCAACCAGCGCACCTCGCCCGCGCGGGGGGAGTCGATGGGCGCCACGGTGCGGTACTCGATGTCGTACGGCGCGTGGGTCGCGATGGACCGCTCGATCGCCTCGCGCGTGCGCTCGCGGTCGTCGACGTGCAGCCGCTCGTAGAACGTGTCGATCGTCACGCGCGCGTCCGGCGCCAGCCAGAAGTGCTCCTTCACGGTGCGATCCCACTGCAGCTCGTCGAACGGGAGGTCGCAGTACCACAGCCCGACGTCGACGGCGGCCAGCATCTCGTCCTGCCGCGCGTGGCGGCGGTCGGTGGCGCGATCGGTGGCGCGTTGGGTCGGGGCGGTCGATGAGGTGGATCCGGAGCGCGGCATGTGAAGCGAAGAATGGGCGCGGGGTAGACCGCGGGCGACCCCCGCACGATACTGCGGGCCGCCGCTCTTCCTTCCTCCCGACGAATGACACTCTCGACGCCGACCACACCGCGCGCTCCCGGCGAGCACCTGCCCCCCAGCCGCCGCAGCGTCGCGTTCTGGCGCCGGTGGCACCGGTGGATCGGCTTTCCCGCCGCCGTGTTCCTGCTCTGGTCCGCGCTCACCGGCGTGGTCGTCGCCGGCACCGAGTTCTTTGGCGAGGACGAGGCGCTGCGCGAGCAGCTGCGCACGGTCACGAGCCCCGTGTCGACGGCCAGCGCGGCCGCCGAGTGGACGGCGAGCGTCGGACGGGCGCTCGCCACCGTCGCCGCGCAGAGCCCGGACGCGCCGGTGGACAAGGTGATCGTGCAGTTCAAGGGCCCCGCGCCGACGGTGGCGGTGTTCACCGGCAAGCGCGGCGGCGGCGAGGACCGGCAGTTCGTCGTGAACGCGCGCACCGGCGCGCTCGTGTCGGTGGAGGACTACGCCGACAAGCCGTTCCTGTACCGGCTGCACAGCGGCGAGGCGTTCGGCGACGGCGGACTGGTGGTCGCGATGGGGTGGGGGCTCGCGCTCGCGGTGCTGTCGCTCACCGGCATCGTGATCTGGTGGCGCATCCGGCGGCGGGGCGCGACCGGGATCCGGCGGCTGTTCTGGCACTGATCGAGCCGGGCTCGACGGTCAGGCGGGGTGGCGTGAATATCTTCCGGTGGGCGCCGCGCCTGCGCCCGCCGTCCGCCGTCCCGACTCAATGACTGCCTCGCCCGTCCGCGTCTCGCCGTCCGCCGAGCCGCACGCCCCCGCGGCTCCCGCATTCCTGGTTCTCGATCGCAGCGGCCGCTGCACTCACGCCACCCACGACGCCGCCGCGCTGCTCGGACTCGGCGACGTGGCGCTCGTGGGGCGCTCGCTCGCCGACGTGCTGCCGGCGGCGGATGTGCTGCACGACGCGATCGCCGCCGCCGTCGCGACGCAGCGCGCGACGACCGTGAGCGAGCCGGTGCCCGGTCGGGTGGTGCCGAGCCCCGAGGGCGCGCTGCTGCTGCTCGACGGCGAGCCGTGGAGCGACGCGGCGGCCGGGGTCGAGGGCACGCGCTACCTGCACGCGGTGCTCGACACGGTGCCGGAGTGCATCAAGGTCGTCGCGCGCGACGGCACGCTGCTCGACATGAACGGCGCGGGGCTCGCGATGCTCGAGGCGCCGTCGCGCGACGCGGTGATCGGCTGCCCCGTGGAGCAGATCGTCGTGCCGCGGCATCGCGGCGCGTTGCGTCGCGTGCTGGCCAGCGTGTTCGGCGGAACGGCGGCGCGCGCGGAGCTCGAGATCGTGACGCTCGGCGGACACACGCGCCGCGTCGAGACGCGGGCCGCACCGCTGCGCGACGACGCCGGCAACGTCGTCGCCGCGCTCAGCGTGACGCACGACGTCAGCGACCGCCACGCCGACGCCGAGCGGCTGCGCGAGAGCGAGACGCGGTTCCGCACGCTCGCCGCGGCGGCGCCGGCCGGCATCGCGCTGCTCGACGCGACCGGGAACGCGCTCTACCGCAACGAGCGGTTCGCCGAGATCCTCGGCATCGACCTGGAGCAGATCACCGACGCGACGTGGCGCGCCGCGATGCACCCCGCCGACCTCGCGGCGGCCGAGCGCGACGCGCACGCGTTCCTCGCCGGCGAGGCGGACGAGACGACGTCGGAGTACCGGCTGCGCCGCGCCGACGGCACCGTACGGTGGGTGCACTCCACGCTGCGCCGGCAGCGCGACGCCGACGGCCGGCCCACCGGCATGATCGCGATCGTCGCCGACGTCACGGCGGAGAAGCACGCCGAGGCCGAGCGGCGCGCGAACGATGCGCGCTTCCGTCAGCTCGCCGCGGCGGCCCCCGTCGGGATCTTCCTCGGCGACGCGGACGGGCGCGTGCTCTACGCGAACCCGCGCTACGAGGAGATCTGGGAGCTCCGCGGCGAGGCCGCGTTAGGCAACGGCTGGCTCACGCGCATGACGCCGGAGGAGGCATCGCGCCTCCGCCGCGACGGCATCGCGGCGTTCGCGGCGGGCGCGCAGTTCTCGAGCGAGTACCAGATCGTGCTCCCCGACGGCCGCACGCGCTGGATCCGCGGGCACATGGTGTTGCTGCGCAACGCCGCGGGAGAGCCCGAGAGCTCGCTCGGCACCGTGGAGGACATCACCGCGCGTCGCGAGGCGGAGGAGGCCGAAGCGCGGGCGCGCTCCGCGGCCGACGTGGAGCGCGCGCGGCTCGAGGCGGTGCTCGAGGCGCTCCCGGCGGGCGTCATCTTCGCCGACGCCGACGGACGCATCGTGCGCGCGACGCGGCAGGCGCGTGCGCTGTGGGGCGGCGACGTCACGGCGGAGCACGTCGACGGCTACGGCCGCTACCGCGCCCGCCTGCGCGGCAGCAATCGTCCGCTCACGGACGACGAGCGCGCGCTCACGCGTGCCCTGCGCGGCGAGTCCACGCCGCCGCGCGAGCTGGAGCTGGAGCGCCTCGACGGCGGCAGCGCGACGGTGCTGAGCGCGGCCGAGCCGGTGCGCGATGCGGAAGGCCGCATCGTCGGCGGCGTGGTGGTGCTGATCGACGTCTCCGAGCGCGTGCGGCTCGAAGCGCAGCTGCGGCAGGCGCAGAAGATGGAGGCCGTCGGGCAGCTCGCCGGCGGCGTCGCGCACGACTTCAACAACCTGCTCACCGTCATCAACGGGAACCTGGAGTTCGCGCGCAACGACATCGATCCCGACCACCAGGCGCAGGAGGATCTCGCGCAGGTCGCGCAGGCGGCGGAGCGCGCGCGGGCGCTCGTGCGCCAGCTGCTCGCGTTCAGCCGCAAGCAGGTGGTGCAGTCGGAGGAGATCGACGTGAACGACGTCGTGCGCGGCGCGGAGGCGCTGCTGCGCCGCGTGCTCGGCGAGGAGATCGCGTTCGCGACGACGCTCGCCGAGCGGCCGGCCGTCGTGCGCGCCGACCGCGGGCAGCTCGAGCAGGTGCTCCTCAACCTCGCCGTGAACGCGCGCGACGCGATGCTGACCACGGCGCACGGGCGCGCCGGCACCGGCGGCACGCTCACCCTCGTGACCGACGTGGTGCGCCTCTCGCCGCGCGAGGCGCAGGGCTGGACGCCGGGACCGGGACGCTACGTGCGCCTGACGGTCTCGGACACCGGCCACGGCATGGACGCGACGACGCGCGCGCACATCTTCGAGCCGTTCTTCACGACGAAGGCGGTCGGCGCCGGCACGGGGCTCGGCCTCGCCACGGTGTACGGCATCGTCACGCAGGCCGGTGGCGCGGTGCACGTCGACAGCGAGCCGGGCGCCGGCGCGACGTTCACGATCCTGCTGCCGTATCAGGGTGGACGCGTGGCCGCGGCGGAGCGCGGCGGCGGCACGTCGCTGCCGCGCGGCCGCGGCACGGTGCTCGTCGTGGAGGACGAGGCATCGGTACGGCTGACGACGCGGCGCGTGCTGGAGCGACACGGCTTCGCGGTGCTCGAGGCGCGCCACGGGGCGGACGCGCTGCTCGTCTGGCGCGAGCACGGCGCGGACATCGTGTGCTGCGTGACGGACCTGCGCATGCCGGAGATGGGTGGCCGCGAGCTCGTCGCGCAGATCCGCGCCGACCGCCCCGCGCTGCCGGTGGTGTACCTCTCCGGCTACGTCGACCGCGGCGCGGTGGAACCGGCGGACGGCTTCGTCGAGAAGCCGTTCACCGGCGAGGCGCTGCTGCAGGCCGTGACGAGCGTGCTGCGCGCGCCGCGCGACGCCTGAGCGGACATTGCTCGTCAATGAACCACAGAGGACGCAGAGGGCCGCAGAGGACTGCTCTCTTTGAATTGAAACACAGAGGGCACAGAGGGCACGGAGGAAACCAACTTCTTCTCTTGAAGGGTTCTCCTCTGTGTGCTCTGTGCCCTCCGTGGTCAATGGCAGTTGACGGTCTCTTCGACAGGTTCGAGGGATAGACGAGTACCCTGGGGATCCAACGGCGATGAAGAGGATCGCGAGATCTTTTCAATCGCACGTGGATCCCCAGAGTACTCGCCTGGCACCTCGCCCCATCGATGTGCTCTACGGCCCTCAAGGTCACGCGCCGCGCACGGTGCGCCGGAACGGCCCGCGTGCGGCGAGCAGCAGCCCTGCGGCGAGCAGCATGCCCACCACGGACACGGTCGACAGCGCGTAGCGCAGCCCCGCGGCGCCGCCGAACAGCCGGTCGGTCGCCAGCGCCACGGCGGTCGGGCCTAACGCGCCGGAGACGAGGTTCACCACGAGCAGCATGAGCGCGGCACCCTGGCCGCGCATGCGCTCCGGCATCAGCTCCGCCATCGCCGCGTTCGCGGGCCCCCACGGCAGCGCCGCGAACACGTTCACCGGCACGAGCAGCACCGCGGCCGCCGTCGCCGACGCGAGCAGCGGGTAGGCGCCGGCGCACACCAGCATGCCTAACGCGCCGACGACGCCGACGAGCAGCGGCCCGTCGACGCGCCCGCGTCGCACGAGCCGGTCGGAGAGCCACCCGCCGCCGAGCGCGCCGAGCACGCCCACGGTCATCGTGAGGGAGCCCTGCAGCACGCCGGCGCGCGCCGCGCTCCACCCGTGCGTGCGCACGAAGAACGTCGCGAGCCATCCGGCGATGCCGTAGTTCACCGCCGCCGAGCACGCGAAGCCGAGGCTGAGCGGCACCACGGCGTCGGCGTGCGCGCGCACGTACGCCGCCACCGCGCGCACCGGCACGCGCGCCGTCTCGCGGCGCGGCGGCTCCCGCACGAGCAGCAGGAGCGGCGCGACGACGAAGCTCACGAGCCCGACGAGCAGGTACACGCTCTGCCACGGCCGCACCGCGCCGAGCACCGGCCACGTCGCGAGGTGCTCGGCGGCGAACGCGATCCCCCACGCGCCGAGCACGTACGCGATGCCCGAGCCGAGGAACGTGCCTAACGTGTAGACGCTCATCGCGCGCCCGAGCTGCGCCGGCGGGAACAGGTCGGCGAGCAGCGAGATCGCGCCCGGTTGCAGCGCCGCCTCGCCCGCGCCGACCGCCATGCGCGCGACGAGCAGCTGCCCGTAGCCGCGCGCCAGCCCGGTCAGCGTCGTGGCGAGGCTCCACGCCGCGGCGCCGGCGGCGAGCAGCCCGCGGCGGCTGCGCGTGTCCGCGACGCGTCCCATTGGCAGCGCGAGCGTCGACGACACGACGACGAAGCCGAGGCCCATGAGCAGGCTCACCTGGGTGTCGGTGAGCGAGAGGTCGTGGCGGATCGGCTCCACGAGAAGGCTCAGCACCTGCCGGTCCACGAACCCCGACACGTTCGCGAGCGTCAGCAGCGCGAGCGCGAGCCACGCGCCGCGCGCGCGCCGCGCGGGGAGCGCGGGGCGCGTGGGGCGATCGGCGTCGGTCATGACCGCGCGGCCGGCGAGATGTCGCACGAGTCCGCCGAGCGTGACTCCGGGGTCTGTCGCATCCCAGGAATCTGTCCCGACGTTCGCGCTGGCGCCCGGTGCGTCCGCGACCTACCTATGTGGGCGATGCGGTCCGCGCGATGGGAACACCTCGATGCGACGGGAGCCAGCATGCGACACTCTGAATTGCACCGGTCCCTCCGGCTCGCGGCCTGCGCGGGCATCCTCTCGACCGGCGTGGCCTGTGCCCACGGCGCGGCCTCGCGCACGGACCCGCAGGTGGCGACCGCCGGTCAGCTCGACTCCCTCCGCGGCGAGGCCGCGAAGCGGCGCGTGAGCTCGGGGCTGCAGGCGGTGGACATCACCGACGCGGACCGCGACCGCTTCACGCGCGTGGAGCAGATGATCCAGGCGAAGTTCTCCGGCGTCGAGGTGTCGGCGAACGGCGCCGGCTACCACATCCACATCCGCGGCGCGGAGTCGTTCAACTCGGGCACCGAGCCGCTGCTCATCGTGGACGGCGCGACGATGAACAGCGTGAGCGATCTCTCGAGCGTCAACCCGAAGGACGTCGTCCGCATCGAGGTCCTGAAGGACGCCGCGGCGAGCCTCTACGGCGTCCGCGGCGGCAACGGCGTGATCGTCGTCACGACGCACCGGATCCGCTGACGCGGAGGGCAGGAGGGCAGGAGGGCAGGAGGGCAGGAGAGTCCGAACCTCTCCTGCCCTCCTGCCCTCCTGCCCTCGCGCTTCGTCAGAAGCCGGGGTTCTGCTTCAGGTTCTGATTGAGATCGAGCTCCGCCTGCGGGATCGGCCACAGGTAGTCGCGCTGCGGGAACGCGCGGGCGGAGGCGGGGACGGTGGCGGTGCGGAGCTGGCCGCTCGCGTCGATGTAGTCGATCCCCGTCACGACGGGCGTCGGCATCACCTGCTCGGCGATCTTCCAGCGGCGGATGTCGAACAGGCGCAGCCCCTCGAACGCGAGCTCGGCACGGCGCTCGTAGCGCACCGCGTCACGGGTGAGCGCGGCCACCGGGGGCATGCTCACGCGCGCGCGCACCTGGTTCAGCGCGGCGAGCGCCGACGCGTCGGGCTGCCCCGCCTCGAGCTTCGCTTCGGCGTACATCAGCAGCACGTCGGCATAGCGCATCAGGCTCACGTCGATGCCCCCGTTGCCGCGGTCGGTCTTGTCGGTGAGGTCGATCCACTTGCGGATGTAGTAGCCGGTCACCGACGTGTTCTCGTTCTGCAGGTCGATCGCCTCGGGCTGCGTGGAGAGCGGCTTCGGCCGCGAGTCGAACGTGCGGCCGTCCCACGACGCGCCGGGGAACAGGATCGTCGCGGCGAGACGCGGGTCGCGGTTGAGGTACATCTTGTCCGGCGCCGGGTTGTACAGCGGCGAGTCCTTGATCGACTTGCCGTCCGTCATCTGGTACGAGTCGACCAGGTTGCGGATCGGCACCATGTGGGCGCTGGCGGAGTTCGACGGCGGGCCGAACTCGCCGAAGATGTTGTTGTTCTGCCCCGCCGCCTGCGCCGTCTTCGAGTACTTGTGCGCGAAGATGATCTCGGGGCTGTTCTCGCCGGCGTACAGGAAGAGCTGCCCGTAGTCGGCGTTCAGCCGGTAGATGCCGAGATCCATGACCGCCTTCGCGGCGTCGGCGGCGATCTGGTAGCGGCCGGCGTACAGCGCGGCGCGCGCCTTGAACGCGAGTGCCGCGCCCTTCGTCGCGCGACCGACGTCGGCGCCGGTGTACGTCGTCGGCAGCACGGCCGCGGCGGCGTCGAGGTCGGCGAGGACCTGGTCGTAGATCTTCGCCGCCGGCGTGTTGGTCATCTTCCGCGCCTCGGCGTCGGTGAGCGGCGTGAGCGGCATCGGCACATCGCCGAACATGCTCACGAGCTGCAGGTAGAACACGCCGCGCAGGAACTTCGCCTCGGCCACGTACCGCGCCTTGCGCGCCGGGTCGATGCGACCCGCCGGGATGCGGTCGATGTTCGCGATCAGCGCGTTCGCGCGGGCGACGCCGTTGTAGAAGTTGTTCCAGTGGTTGCGCGAATAGGGCTTCTGCGGATCGAACGATCCGTCGGAGTACACGTAGCGGTCGTCGAACTGGCGGTTCGTCGTGCCGTCGTCGGTGAGGCCGTCGAGCTCGATGACGGTGATCCACGACGGGAGCGCGCTGTACGTGCCGTTCAGGAAGATGACCGCGTCGTTCTCCTGCGACCAGAAGATGTCGTCCGACACGGTGGTCGGCGACACGACGTCGAGCAGCTTGTCGGGCTTGCAGCCGGCGAGCGCGATCGGCAGAGCGGCCGCGCAGGCCAGCAGGAGGCGGAGTCTGGAAGTCATCGGAATCTCGAGATGAAGGTGGGCCCGTGTGCGGTGGCGCGTATGGTCGCGCGCCGTCACATGCTGAGGCTCGTGCCGATGCTCCAGTTGCGCGTCTGGTAGTAGTACGTGCCGCGCGAGGAGCTCGGGTTGAGCTCCGCCGGGAGGAGCCCCTTCATCTTCGACCACGTGTAGACGTTCGTGCCGGCGACGTAGAAGCGCGCGCTCCCGAGGCCGGCGCGGTGCACCAGACCGTTAGGCAGCGTGTAGCCCACGTTCACGTTCTTCAGCGCCGCGTAGCGCGCGTCGCGCACCCACCACGAGTTGCGGCCCGGCGCGTTGTGGTTGTGGTCCGAGCGGAACACGAAGCGCGGGAACTTCGCGTCGAGGTTCTGCGGGGTCCAGCTGTCGCGCAGATACTCGGGGAAGAAGTTCTCCCACGTCGGCCCCTCGATGAGCGCGCCGTCCATGTACGCGTCCTGCTTGCCGACGCCCTGGAACAGCAGGCTCACGTCGAGGCGCTTGAACTGCGCCGAGAGGTTCGCGCCCCAGATGTAGTGCGGGAACGGATCGCCGATGACGATGCGGTCGTTGCCGTCGATCTTGCCGTCGCCGTTCTGGTCCTGGTACTTGAGGTCCCCGGGCCCCGTCTTCCCCGGCACCTGCGTCGCCCACGACTTCAGCTCCGCCGAGTCGCGGAAGATGCCCACGGCGCGGATGCCGAAGATCGCGTCGATCGGCTCGCCGACCCGGCGGATCGTGCCGCTCCCGATCTGGTCACCGCCCGGCAGCTCGGTGATGCGGTTCTTGTTGTCGGACAGGTTGACGCCGATCTGGTAGTTCAGCGCGCTGATGTGGTCGCGCCAGTTGATCCCCGTCTCCCAGCCGACGTTGCTCACCGCGCCGGCGTTCTGCGTCGGGGCCGTCGCGCCGACGAGCGACGAGATCGGGATCTGCAGCAGGATGCCCGTCGTGATCTTGCGGTAGACGTCGCCCGTGATGGAGAGGCGGTTGCGCAGCAGCTCCATGTCGACGCCGCCGTTCGTCTGCTCGGTCGTCTCCCACCCGATGTCGGGGTTCGCGATGCGTCCCGGCGTCGCGCCGGAGGCGAGCGCGTTGTTGAACGTGTAGTTGCCCGAGTTGAGGTTGATGGTCTGCTGGAACAGGTAGTCGCCGATGCGGTCGTTGCCGAGCCGGCCCCACGAGCCGCGCAGCTTGAGGTCGTCGATGAAGCCGAGGCGGCCGCGCAGCATCGGCTCCTCGGAGAGGCGCCACGCGGCGGAGAACGACGGGAACGTGCCGTACTTCTTGTTCGGGCCGAAGCGCGACGAGCCGTCGCGGCGGAGGTTCGCCTCGAACAGGTACCGGTTGTTCCAGTTGTAGTTGAAGCGGCCGAAGATGCCGACGAGGCGCGACGTCCGCGCGTTGCTGCCGGTGTTCTGGAACGACGCGTCGCCCTGCCCGGGCAGCTGCAGGTCGTTGTTGTACGCGCCCTGGCGCTCGGCGAACACGTCGTCGTGATCGCTCTGGCGCTGGTCGTAGCCGACGAGCAGGTGCGTCTGGTGCGAGCCGAACATCCGCTCGTACTCGCCCGTCGCCTGGACCTCGATGTTGTAGTCGTTGTTGCGCGTGTCGCGCGAGACGTTGCGCACGTTCTCCATGCGCGCCACGGTGGGCGTGGCCTCGTCGACGAAGCGGTACGCGGGCCGGAAGTCGAGGTCGCGGTTGTCCTTGTTGTCGCCCGTGAAGTAGCCGCTCACCTTGAGGCCGTTCTTCCAGTCGTAGACGGCGCGGGTGTTGAGCGACGCGGTGCGCCAGCGCGAGTTCACGTTCCCCTGCTCGCGGAGCAGCGCGACCGGATTGAACGCGCTCTTCGACCAGCTGTACGAGCCGTCGGGGTAGAACGCGAGCGACGTCGGCGGCGTGTCGTGCAGCGCGCGGAACTGCGCGTCGCCCTCGCCGCGCGGGCGCACCACGTGCTCGTCCATGAGCATGAGGTCCGCGGCGGCGGTGAGCTTCTTCGTGACGTTGAAGTCGGAGTTGCCGCGCAGCGTCGTGCGGCGGTAGAAGTTCTCCGTCGTGAGGATCCCCTCCTGGTCGAAATGGTTCGCCGAGAGGGAGAGCTGCGCGAGGTCGTTGCCGCCCGTGACGCGCACCGTGTGGTCCTGCATCGGCGCGCTCTTGTAGATCAGGTTGAGCCAGTTCGTGTTCGGGTACTTGATCGGGTCGAGGCCGTTCGCGGTGCTGTCGATGTAGCCCGCGGTGTACTTCGGCGCCTGGCCGGAGTTGACGTACACCTGGTTCACCGCGTTCAGCTCGGTGCGGATGTCGACGCGCTGCGGCATGTCCTGCGCCGCCTGCGTCGCCGCGTAGCCGTCGTAGGTGACCTTGAGGCTGCCCGTGTTGCGGCCGCGGCGCGTCTTGATGATGACGACGCCGTTGCCGGCGCGCGCGCCGTAGATGGCGGCCGACGCGGCGTCCTTCAGCACCGACACGCTCTCGATGTCGAGCGGGTCGAGGTTGTTGATCTCGCCCACCACGCCGTCGACGAGGATGAGCGCGCCGTTGTCGCCTAACGTGCCGGCGCCGCGGATCCGGATCTGCGCGCCGTCGCTGCCGGGCCGCCCGCCGAAGTCGCGCACGACGACGCCGGGCATGAAGCCCTGCAGCCCCTTGGAGATGTTCGCGACCGGGCGCTTCTGGATCTCCTCGCCGCCGACGACTTCGGCGGCGCCGGTCATCGTCGCCTTCGTCTGCGTCGCGTAGCCGGTGGAGACGATGGTCGCGAGCTCCACCGGCGCGCGGCCGAGGCGGAAGTTCACCGTCGCCGTGGCGCCGGCGGTGACGGTGACGGTCTGGTTCTGCGGACGGTAGCCGAGCACGCGCGCGCTGACGACGCGGGTGCCCGTGGGAACGCCGGCGAGCGTGAAGCGGCCCGTCTGTCCGGAGCCGATCGCGAGCGCGGTCCCCTCGACGGTGACGCGGGCGCCCGCGACGGGCGTCCCCGCAGAGTCGGTCACGGTGCCGCTGATCGTGCCGGTACTCTGCGCATTCTGCGCCTGGGCGGCGAGCGGCGTGACGAGGAGCACGAGCGCGCACATCGTCGTGCGCCACCGTGTCGAGCGGTCGGTCGGGGACATCCGGACCTCCTCCGTGATAGGTCGCGACTTCGTTCCACGAACAGGCGATATGCTGGCACGCGTAGCGCCGGTCGTCAAACGTCCATTCCTGCACAAACGTGCAACTGCACTCTAGCGGCCCGAGCGGCCGCGCCCTAACTATGGGCGGCCGGTGCGGCGATGGCGGAACCCCACCTCACGGGGGCGCGAGCATGACACATCCAGCGGTGGATCGCGGCGTACGCGTCGCCCTCGTCGCGCTCACGACGTGCGCGGTGTCCGCCGCGTGCGCGCGCCGCAACTCGGCCGACCTCGAGGCGGAGCGCGCACGCGTGGCGAGCGCGGACTCGGCGCGGAGCGCGCGGGCGGAGCGGAGCCGCAGCTCGGCGACGCAAGCGGTCGACTTCACGGACGAGGAGCGAAAGCGGTTCACCCGCGTCGAGCAGATGATCCAGGCGCGGTTCACCGGCGTCACGGTGACCCAGCAGGGGAGCGGTTATTCAATCCAGATCCGCGGCACCAGCTCGTTCGGGTCGAGCAACGAGCCGCTCGTCATCATCGACGGCGCGACCCGCGCCCTGGCCGACCTGCGCGGGATCGAGCCGCGCGACGTCCAGCGCATCGAGATCGTGAAGGACGCCGCGGCCTCGTACTACGGCGTGCGGGGCGCCAACGGCGTCATCGTGATTACGACCCGACGCGCGCGCTGAGGGTCACCGCCGAGACCCGCGCCGCTCGCCACCGGCTCCGCCCACCCGGCCCCGTCGCCCCGCGACGGGGCCGGGCGTCGTTTCGGGCCCTGTGAGGCTCGTCGTCGCGTGCGACGATTTGTGCAAGTTCTGCACGTTTTCGCGAGCAGCTAGCGGAATCTTGCCCCAACCAACGGACAGGTGTGCACGCAATTTTGCAATTGGTGCGCGGATTGCTTGACACCCTGGTGGTCACTGCCTATCGTCCCCTCGACGAGGCTGCACCCGACCACACCCTCTGCCGCCAATCCTCATGAAGCTCATCACCGCCGTCGTGCGCCCCGAGCGCCTCCGCGCCGTCAAGGAAGCCCTCTTCCGCGCCGGCGTGACCGGCATGACGCTCTCCCGCGTCAGCGGCCATGGGGGCGAGAAGGAGCTCGTGGAGCACTATCGCGGCTCGTCGCTCGTGCTCGAGTTCCGCGACAAGGTGAAGATCGAGATGGCGTGCTCCGAGCCGTTCGTGGAGCCGTGCATCGAGGCCATCCTCTCCGCCGCGCGCACCGGCGAGGTCGGCGACGGCAAGATCTTCGTGCAGCCGCTGGAGCAGGTCATCCGCATCCGCACCGCCGAGCGCGACGTCGAGGCGCTCACGCCGGTGACTGCCGACGAGGTGCAGCGCCGCGCCCAGCACGACGTCGAAGTCGAGGTGGGCTGATGCAGCCCGGTGCCCCAGCACTCGCCATCTCGGCGGGCGACACCGCGTGGGTGCTCGCCTCGGCCGCGCTCGTGATGCTCATGCTTCCCGGGCTCGCGCTGTTCTACGGTGGGCTCGTGCGCAGCAAGAACTCGCTGAACACGCTCGCGATGAGCATGGCGCCACTCGGCATCGTCTCGGTGCAGTGGGTGATCGTCGGCTACGCGCTCGCGTTCGGCACGGGCAGCTCGCTCGTCGGCGGGCTGCAGTGGGCGGGCTTCGCCGGCGTCGGCGCGGTGCCTAACGGCGACTACGCGGCGACGATCCCGCACGCGGCGTTCGCGATGTTCCAGGTCATGTTCGCCGCGATCACCGTCGCGCTCATCTCGGGCGCGGTCGTGGAGCGGATGAAGTTCCCGACGTACCTGCTGTTCGTGCTCGCGTGGACGACGCTGATCTACGACCCGCTCGCGCACTGGGTGTGGGGCACCGGCGGCTGGCTGCGCACGCTCGGCGCGCTCGACTTCGCCGGCGGCACGGTCGTGCACATCAGCGCGGGCACGTCGGCGCTCGTCTGCGCGATCATGCTCGGCCGGCGGCGCGACGTGGGACGCGCGACGCTCGTGCCGCACAACGTGCCGTTCACCGTCATCGGCGCGGGGCTGCTCTGGTTCGGCTGGTTCGGCTTCAACGCGGGCTCCGCGCTCGCCGCCAACGGGCTCGCCGGCAGCGCGTTCGTCGCCACGCACACCGCCGCCGCCGCGGCCATGACGGCGTGGATGCTGCTCGACCTCGTCCGCACGAAGCGCACGACGGCGGTCGGCATGGCGACGGGCGCCGTGATCGGCCTCGTCGCGATCACGCCGGCGGCCGGCTTCGTGACGCCGCTCGCCGCGGTCGCCGTCGGCGCGATCGGCGCGGCCGCGAGCTACGGCGCGATGCAGCTGCGGTCACGATTCTCCGCGCGGCTCGACGACGCACTCGACGTGTTCGCGTGCCACGGCGTGGCGGGGATCGTCGGCGCGCTCCTCACCGGCGTGTTCGCGACGAAGGCGGTGAACCCCGCCGGCGCCGATGGGTTGCTCGCCGGCAATCCGGGACAGCTCGGCGTGCAGGCCATCGCGGTCGTCGCGACGATGCTGTTCTGCGGCGGGGTCACGGCGGCGATCGTCGTCGCGCTGAAGGCCACGGTCGGTCTGCGCGTGCCGCTCGCCGACGAGCTCACGGGCCTCGACTGGAGCGAGCACGGCGAGGAAGCGTATCGCGGCGGCGGTCTGGACGACCTGTCGGGCGGCGCGGACGTGATCTCGGGAAGCGTCGTCATCGCGCAGCGCACGGCGTCCATGCCGAAGACGGTGGAGGGGCTCTCGGCGGCGTGATCCGCGCGCGCGCTTGCGGAACGACGCGAGCGCGCGCATGGTGTGCCGCACGAGACGAGCGGTCCGATGGGAGCCGGGGTCGGGCGCTGGAGAGCGTGTGCAGCGGAGCCACATCCAGTGCGAACGAGCGAAGCGTCGAGCAGGCCGCGCCCGACCCCGAGGCTCCGCGGGACACCCCATCGATGACCGACCGCCGCCTCGCCGTCGCCGCGCTGATCGCGCTCTCGTCCCGCGCGCCTAACGCTCTCGGCGCGCAGCAGGGTCCGGACACCGCGTACCACGCCACGGTCGCGCGCCCCGCGTATCGCGCGACCGGCCCGATCGTCCGCCTGGACGAGGCGCACCACAACTTCCACACGGTCGCCGGCCGCTACGCGCCGTTCGTCGCGCTGCTGCGCCACGACGGCTATCGCGTCGAGCCGGGTCGAGCGCGGTTCACCGACGCGTCGCTCCGGGGCGCTACGGTGCTCGTGATCGCGAACGCGAGCGGGAGCGACGGTCCCGCGACGCCCGCGTTCACGGCTGCGGAGGTCGCGGCGGGATGAACGTGCCCGGGAGCGACGACCAGCAGTTCTGCCTCGACGTGCTCCACTGGCTGTCGCGGAGGATCGACTGACGGCCGGCTTGGTCCGTGCCGAGCGCACTCACGCCACGTCGAGCACACCCTGCAGGCGCGGCGCGCCGTACTCGGCGCCGCCGGTGAGCACGCGGAGGTTCGGGAGCGGCTGCAGCTCGCCCGCGCCGTGCGTGTGGCCGCAGAGGACGAGCGCCTCGCGGTCGGGGCGCGCGGTCATGACCTCGAGCAGCGCCTCGCCGGCCGCGCCGCACGCGAAGTACGGAAGCCACTCGGCGTCCGACATGCCCCCGTCGTGCCACGCCGCCTCGGCGAACGGCGGGACGTGCGTGACGACGATCGCGCGCTCGTGCCGCTCGAGCGCCGCGGGAAGCTGGCGCGCGAAGTAGCGCGCGGCCTCGTCGCCGAGTGCGCGGAGACGCGGGAAGAGCGTCGCACGGTCGAGCCACGCGAGCTCCTCGATGAAGCGGAAGTCGTTCAGCAGCACGCTGGAGCCCCAGTAGTCGCCGCAGCGCGCGTCGCCCCACCCGTCGTGCCCGAGCAGCGCGGTCGTGGGGCTGAGCGAGACGACGCCCGCGGCGGGGAGCCAGCGCGCCGCGCCGCCGCGTGCGAGCATCGCGGCGCGCACCGTGGCGATGCTCGACCCGTAGAAGTCGTGGTTGCCGAGCACGAGCCAGATCGGACAGGCGAGCGCGCGCTCGAGCGTCTCGAGGTGGCCGCCGATGGTCGACGCCGTGCCGACGTCGCCGGCGAGGAGCAGCGCGTCGGGTGCCGCCGCACTCGCCTCGTCGACGAACCGCGCGCGCGCCGCGGCGTCGGCGTGGTCGAGGTGCAGATCGGTGGCCCACGCGACGCGCGGCACGGCGGCCCGACGCTCGGCTACCGTTCCGTGCCCGGCCGGTAGCGCTTCACCGTCTGCGCGTCGACGTCCTTCGGCAGCCACGCGACGGTCTTCAGCTCGCCGCGCGCGAACATCGCCGCCTGGTCGCTGTGGAACGGCGACGCGTCGCTCGAGCTCTCGCCGTACGCGAGCACGGAGTACGCACGCGGCTGGTCCTTCCCGAACTCCACGGCGAGGACCCAGCCGTCGCCGACCGTGGCGGCGAGCTTCCCGTCGGGCTCCTGGCGGTAGGAGAGGACGCGGAAGCACCCGATGTCGCCGCTGCAGCCGCCGACGGGGACGTCGACCGCGTTAGGCCCGCTGCCCATGCGCACGCGGTGCACGTCGCCCCACGCCACGTCGACCGCGCCGTAGCGGCGCGCCGTCTCGGTGGTGGCCCACGCGAACGCCTCGACCGCGCTCGGCAGGAAGCGGATGCCGCGTGGCGTCGCCGTCGGCTGGGCCGGAGTCCACGGCTCGGCGTACATCGTGTCGGCGCGCGTGCCAGCGGTGTAGCGGCGCCACCACGTCTCGAACAGCATGCCGCCCTTCGACTCCGGCGCGACCGTGCCGTCCCACTTCGCGATCACGTCGATCGCGCGCGCGACGTCGGGGCTCGGGTTGCTCGCCCGCACGGCCTTCACGAGGTCGTCGCGCACGCGCTCGGCGAGCAGCATGCGATACGAGTGCTTCGTCCTCACGACGTCCTCGAGCGAGAACTTGCGGTCGTTGTCGAGCAGCGAGATGGCGTGCTGGCTGCGGAGCCCGAGGCGCGGCCGCGAGATGTACGACGGATAGCGCGTGGAGTCGAGCGGCTGCCGCATGTTCGCGTAGTACGGCGGGTCGTTCTCGTTGTGCAGGTAGCCGCCCCTGGGGTTCAGCATCTGCGGCAGCGAGTCGTACGGAATGAGCCGCGTCCACACGTCCGACGTGCGGCGCGCCGGCACGGCCAGCGAGTCGCCGCCGCTGGGGTGCGGCAGGTCGGGGACGGAGCCGTTCCACACGTAGTAGATGTTCCCCGCGCGGTCGGCGTAGGTGAAGTTCGACGTCACGCGCGCGCGCGCATGCGCATGGCGGTCTTGAACTCGTCGAGCGAGCGCGCCTGCATCATGCGCAGGAACTGCTCGCCGCCGCGCACGTCGCCGTCGCCGGCGGCGCGGAGGACGTAGATCTTGCCGTTCTGCCGCGCGACGACGGGGCCCAGCGTGGTGCGCCACATGCCGCGCGTCTCGGTGGCGATCGCCTGGCCGTCGGCGTACTCCACGGTCACCTCCTCGCGCTGGAGCGGGAGCGACGCGCCGTCGAGCAGGTAGTGGTCGGCCTTCGCGGTGTCGGCGTCGAGCGCGTAGATCTGCGACAGCAGCGGATCGTTGTTCGTCGTCGCGAAGCCGAGGTCGCGATTGAAGCCGCCGACGACGGAGAACGGGGAGCCGACGCGGAAGTCGCCGTAGAAGTCGACCTTCCCCGGCACCGTGACGTGCGCCTCGTAGTAGCCGGCGTTCCACTGCAGGTGCGGGTTGCGCAGCAGGATGGCGCGCTTGGACTTCGTGCGGCTCGGTGCGAGCGCCCACGCGTTCGACCCGACGTCGGCGTCGGAGCCGACGAGCGGCTCGGTCTCCACCGGGTCGCCCTCGGGCTGCTGCGCGGCGCGGCGGCCCAACGGGCGGGCGGACGGGTCGAGGCGCGCGAGGAAGCGCGCCGCCTGCGCCGGCGTGGCGACGTTCACCTCGTACGACAGCACGTCGTAGCCGGTGAACCGCGCGTCGAAGCCGGCGGGGAGCGCCTCGGGGTGCAGCTCCGCCCACCGCGTGACGCCCTCGGCGAAGCCGGTGTAGACGGCGCGCGTGTCGTCGTCGAGCGTGGGCCACCCGGCGACGGCGCGCGCGTACGACATGCGGTTGGAGAAGTCGCCCTCGAGCGAGTCGCGCCCGAACAGGCGCGCGCTCTCGCCGCGCCCGCGCAGCAGGCCGAGCACGACGCGCGCGCCGTAGTCCTCGCTCATGACGTAGCCCAGCGCATACCCGGCCGCCTCGAGGTTCTCGGCGCGGATGTGCGGGACGCCGTGCGCGGTGCGGAGAACCTCGACGTGGCTCGCGATCTCGGGCGGGGGGCCGGGCGGGCGGTGCCTGACGTTCGTGGGCGCAGCGGTCCCGAGCGACAGCGCGGCGGCGGAGGCGAGAGCGTAGCGGACTAACGACATGAGTGCACGGTGTGTTTGAACCGCAGAGGGCCGCAGAGGGCCGCAGAGAACGACAACTACTTCAACGGCTTCTTACCACAGAGGACACAGAGGACACAGAGGACACCAATAAAAGTGGTTGTCCTCCGTGTCCTCTGTGGTTCAAATGCAAAGGCTCTGCGGCGCTCTGCGGCCCTCGGCGGTCGATGCATTTGCTCAGCGCCGCAACACGCGCCCGCCGCGCGCGTCGGTCACCTTGCCGCCGTCGACGGCCAGCTTGCCGTTCACGAGGACGTAGACCATTCCCTCGGAGAGCTGGTGCGGCTCGGTGTAGGTCGCCTTGTCGCGCACCTTCGCGAGGTCGAACACGACGACGTCGGCGAACGCGCCGGCGCGGAGCGTGCCGCGGTCGGCGACGTGGAAGACGGCGGCGGGGAGGCCGGTCATGGAGTGGATCGCCGTCTCGAGCGGGATGACCTTCTCCTCGACGACGTACTTCCGGATCTTCCGCGGGAACGTGCCGTACGCGCGCGGGTGCGGCACCCCCTGCCCCATCGGCACCAGGTCGCCGTCGGAGCACGTCATCGTCCACGTCTGGCGCATGAACGTGGCGATGTCCTTTTCGTCCATGTTGAACGACGTGATGCCGGCGTCGCCCTTCGCGGCGAGCGCGATCGCCGCGTCGATCGGATCCAGCTTCCGCTCGTCGGCGACCTGCTGCAGCGTCTTCCCCTCGATCGAGTGGTCGGGCGCGTAGCGCTGGAACTGGAGCCGCGACGCGCCGCCGCGCCGGTCGAGATTCTCGCGCATCTCCTTCACGAGCCGCGGCCGGAGCGACATGTCGGCGAGGCGAGCGCGCAGCGAGTCGCGCCCGCCCACCTCCACCCACCGCGGAAAGAGCGACGGCACGAGCCCCGTGCCCGACGCCTCGTACGGGTACTGGTCGACGAACACCTCGTCGCCCGCCGCGCGCACGGAGTCGATGCGCGCCACGAGCTTGGACGACATGCCCCACACGTGCGGGCCCAACGCCTTGATGTGCGTGACGATCCCCTTCACGCGCGCCTCGTGCGCGACGCGGATCACCTCGTCCACCGCGGCCGAGAGGCCCACGGTGTAGTCGGACTCGTCGCGGATGTGGCTCGTGTACACGCCGCCGTACGGCGCGACGACCTTCGACAGCTCGACCAGCTCTTCGGTGTTGGAGAAGCTGCCCGGCGCGTAGAACGGCCCGCTCGAGAGGCCGAACGCACCGGCGTCCATCCCCGCCTTCACTAGCGCACGCATGCGCGCGATGGCGTTGGAGTCGGCCTTCACGTCCTGCATGCCGAGGACGGCGGAGCGCACGGAGCCGTGCGGCACGAGCTGGCCGACGTTGACGCCCGGATGCTGCGCCTCGAGCGCGGCACGCTGCTGCACGAGATCCACCGGCCCCCCGCCGTCGGGATTCACCATGACGGTGGTGATCCCCTCGGCGAGCAGCGGCACGCCGCCGGAGAGCTGCGCGGTGGCGAGCCCGGGACCCGCGTGCGAGTGCACGTCGATGAAGCCGGGCGCGACGTAGAGCCCGGTGGCGTCGATCGTCCGCGCGGCGCGCGCGTTCCGGAGGTCCCCGACGGCGACGACCCGGTCGCCCTTGATGGCGACGTCGGCGTACAACCACGGGTTGCCGCTGCCGTCGAGGACGCGGCCGTGGCGGATGACGACGTCGTACGGCTGCTGCGCGGCAGCCGTCGCCGCGGCGAGCGTGAGGGTGCCTAACGCGAGGGCGAGCGCGGCGGAGAGGCCTCGGAGCATGCGGGTCGGGCGGGTGGGCGGTGCGTCGGGGTGGCGCCGAGCGGCGTCGGAATGGTACCGCGGCGCGAGCGCGCGCGACGAACCTTGGGCGAAGGGGGGGGAGCCCCCCTGGTAACTACGATCCGGGGCGTCCTGCCCACCGACCTTACGGACCCGCCGGGTTCGCCGTTGAGTCGGCCGTGCACCCGGTGTGTGGGGATCCGGCGCCCCCGACTGTCCAGGGAGCGTCACGCGATCGCTGCCTCCCCCTCTCCCGCCGCCGATGTCCCTCCCCCGCCGCGCCCTCCTCGTCCTCCTCCTGGCCGTCGGCTGTCGAGGCGAGCCGACGTCACCACGCCCGGCCACGCTGTTCGACGAGGTGTGGGACGCGTTCGACCGCCACTACGCGTTCTTCGACCTCGGGCACATCGACTGGACGGCGCTCGGCGCGGCCTACCGCGACAGCGTCGGTGCGGCGACGGACGACCGCGAGCGCGCGCGGCTGCTCGGCGCGATGATCGGACGGCTGAACGACTACCACGCCGATCTCGCGACGCCGTACGGCGTCTTCGGGCCGCCGCCGATCGCGTACGCGCACCACTTCGCGCCGGATCTCGTGCGGCGCGGCTACTTCGCCGAGCCGGTCCGGTCCACGCGCTCGGGGCGGATCTACTTCGCGCGACTGCAGGACGGCACGGGCTACGTCTACATCGGCAGCTTCGGCGGGAGCGGCTGGGGCGGCGAGATCGACGACGCGCTCGCGGGACTCGGCGCCGTGCCGTCGATCGTCGTCGACATCCGCGACAACGGCGGCGGCGACGAGCGGATCGGCCAGGACGTCGCGGCGCGCTTCTACGACCGCACGCGCGTCTACCGCGTGACGCGCTTCCGCTCCGGGTCCGGCCACGGCGACTTCGGGTCCGCGTCGTCGATGTCGCTGTCGCCGGCCGGCGCGCGCCGCTTCACCGGGCCGGTGGCGCTCGTCACGAATCGGTTCGACGGCAGCTCGGCAGAGGACTTCACGCTCATGATGCGCGCGCTGCCGCACGTCACGACGGTCGGCGACACGACGCTCGGCCTCGGAAGCAACCCGCGCACGATGACGCTGTCGGACGGGTGGACGCTGCGCGTGCCGCAGTCGATGCAGTCGACGCCCGACGGCTTCGTGTACCAGTGGCGCGGGCTGCCGCCGGCGATCGCGGTGCCGTGGACGGCGGCGGATACGGCCTCCGGGCGGGATCCGTACCTCGACGCTGCCCTCGCCGCTCTTCAACGGCGCCGGTGAGGGCGCGGGCGATGCTGCGCCGACGATACGGCGCGATGAAGCGCGAACGGCGTCTCACCGCGCGGCACGGCGCCGTACCGCGCTCGCCCACCCCTCCCCCGGTCCGGTGTCAGCCCCTTACGTTCGGGACCATGACACCTCGCATCGTCGTCGCCGCCGCACTCGCGCTCGTCCTCGCCGCTCCTCCCGCCGTCGCCCAGAGCCCGAAGGTCGGGCCGCCGCGTGGCGCCGTGATCGTGGTCGGCGGCGGCTCGTTAGGCCCGGAGGTCTACGCCCGGTTCATCGAGCTCGCCGGCGGTCCCGACGCGCTCATCGTCGACGTGCCGACAGCGGGCGGCGACTCGGTGTACCCGGCCGACTGGCGCGGCACGCGCGGGCTGCGGGCGGCGGGGGCGCGCAACGTGGTCGTGCTCCACACGGTGAGCCGCACCGTCGCCGACGCCGACAGCTTCGTCGCGCCGCTGAAGAAGGCGGGCGGCGTGTGGTTCGAGGGCGGCCGGCAGTGGCACCTCGTGGACTCGTACGCCGGCACGAAGACGGAGCGCGCGTTCCACGACGTCCTCGCGCGCGGCGGCGTGGTCGGCGGCTCGTCGGCCGGGGCGTCGATCCTCGCGAGCTATCTGCTGCGCGGCGCGCGCGAGGGGAACACGGTCGTCATGGCGCCCGGCTACGAGGCCGGCTTCGGCTTCCTGCGCGGCGTGGCGATCGACCAGCACGTCGTGGCGCGCGAGCGGCTGCGCGACCTCGCCGACTCGCTGATCCCGCGCCACCCCGATCTGTTAGGCATCTCGGAGGACGAGGGGACCGCGTGGGTGGTGCGCGGCGACACCGCGGAGATCGTGGGACGCGGGCAGGCGTTCGTGTACGGCGGACGCGACGCGACGGACGCGGGAAAGCCGTTCCTCACGCTGCACCCGGGCGACCGCTACGACCTCGGCGCGCGCCACGTGATGCGGCGCGCGATCGCCGGTGCGTCGATCAGCGAGGCGTTCGTCGACTCGCTGCTCGCCCCGGTCGCGGCGCGCGGCCGCGCGGCGACGGTGCTCGTGGCGCAGGGCGGGCGCGTGCTCGTCGACAAGGGATACGGCGTCGCCGCGCACCCGCGCTACATGCCGGCGACCACGGTGCCCGAGATCCCGCTCGGCGAGATGGCGGACGTGTTCCACGGGCTCGCCGCACGGCTGCTCGCGCGCGACGGCAAGCTGTCGCTCGACGACACGCTCGCCGGCGGCGCCACGGTGCGCGAGTACCTCACCGGCACGCGGCGCGTGCCCGACGGCGGCGCGCGGCTCGCCGCGCTGCTCTCCGCGCGCGCCGGTACGCCGTATCCGCGCCTCGTCGACCGGCGCGTGTTCACGCCGATCGGCGCGCACAAGACCGTCGTCGCGATCGACGGCCGCGTCGAGTCGAACGTGGACGAGCTGTATCGACTCGCGCTCGCGCTGGAGAGCCCGGCGCGCGTCTTCGCCGACACGACGGCCGCGTCGGCGGGCGCGCCGCTGCCGGGGGAGGAGCTGGGGTGGCGCACGGAGCCGAACGGGCGCCTCGCGGCGTACGCGATGGACGACGGCCGCCGCGGGGCGTTCGTGCGCGTGCCGGCGCGCCGCGCGACGGTGATCGTGCTCACCGACGCGGACGACGCGGACGCGCGGGGCATCGCGGGACGGATCGCCGACCGGCTGCGTTAGGCACCGGCGGCCGAGCGCGCGGTGGACAACGTCACGCACGCGCTCGCGGGTCTCGTACTCGCTGAATCGGTCGTCGCGATCCGCCGCGCCCGCGGCGGCGCGCCGTCGGAGCCGTTTCGTCGGGCGGCCGCCGCCGTCGGCGTGATCTGCGCCGAGCTGCCGGACGCGGACCTGCTGTACGCCGGCGACGCGATGGGCGTCGGCCGACTCGGCTACCTCCTGCACCACCGCGGCCACACGCACACGGTGGTCGTCGCGACGCTCCTCGGGCTCGCCGTGTGGGGCATCGCGCTCGCGCTCCGCCGCCCGCTCCGCGCAGCGGGCGACCGCGGCTGGCTGCTCGTCGTCTGCCTCGCCGGCACGCTGCTCACGCACCTCGCGCTCGACTGGACGAACAGCTACGGCGTGCATCCGTTCTGGCCGCTCGACGACCGGTGGTACTACGGCGACGCGGTGTTCATCGTCGAGCCGTGGCTGTGGATCGTGTCGATCCCGCCCCTCCTGCTGCTCGCGCGCGCGCCGGCGACGCGCGTGCTCGTCGGCCTGCTGCTCCTCCTGATCGTCGGCGCCGCGTGGTCGGTGGACATGGTGCAGCGCCCGGTGGCAGTGCTGCTCACGTTGGGCGCCGTGGCGTGGACGGGGGTGGCGATCCTCGCCGCCGAGCGACGGCGCGCGGCGCTCGCGGCCGGAGCGTGGATCGCGGTGGAGGCGACGTTCCTCGTCTCGTCGTGGGCCGCGCGCGCCCGGGTGCGGACCGCCGTGGGACCCACCTACGCCGACGCCGCGCTCACGCCGCTCGTCGGCGACCCCACGTGCTACTCGGCGCTCGTCGTGGAGCGCGACGGATCGACGTACCGTGTGTCGTCGGCGACGGTCGCGCCATGGCCGGCCCTGCGCGACGCGGAGCGGTGCCCCGCGCCCACCGCTCGCGGCCTCGGCCCGCCGTCGCGCACGTCCACGACGCGCATCGCGTGGGGCGGCGAGTGGAGCGCGCCGCGGGCGGAGCTCGCGACGCTCGCGCGGAACTGCGTCGTCGCGGCGGCGCTGCGGTTCGTGCGGGTGCCGGTGTGGTCGCATCCCGGGGAGATCGACCTCTGGGACGCGCGGTTCGGGCGCGGCGGCTTCGCCGGCGTCACCACGACGGACGCGCCGGAGGAGTGCCCGCGCCACGTGCCGCCGTGGACGCCGCCACGGGTCGAGATGCTGCGTTAGGCGGCTGAACAGCGCTCGGGAGGGCGCGGGCGAGACCGCGCTGGCGGAGAGGCGCGATGACGCGCAAACGACGCTCGCATCGCTGCACGGCGCCGTACCGCGTGGTCGAGCGACGTTGGCGTCGCTAGCGCTTCATCGCGCCGTATCGGCGGCGCCGTATCGCCGGCGCCGTACCCAGCGCCGTCGCCAGCACGGCGCTCACGGCACGACTCTCGGTCCGTCGATGTGCGTGCGCACCCAGTCCACCCAGAGCCGCAGCCGCTCGCGCGCGTTCACCGGATCGGACGACGCGTGCGTGCGGCCCGTGAAGCCGACGAACTGCGTCTCGACGCCGTTGTCCTTCATCGCGCGGTAGAGCGCGAACGCCTGCGTCGGCGGCACGCGGAAGTCCTCCATGTTCGACATCACGAGCGTCGGCGTGCGGATGCGCGCGGCGTACGTGATCGGCGACTGCGCGCGGTAGGCGGCCATGCGGTTCTGGGTCCACGGCGAGCCGCCGAACGCGTAGCGGATGGTCACGCTGCCGTCGCCGAAGTTGTACATGTCCTCCCAGCTCGTGACCGGCGCGCCGGCCATCGCGGCCTTCCACTCGTTCGGGTAGTTGCCGATCAGCCAGCTCGTCATGAAGCCGCCGTACGACCAGCCGGTGACGGCGGTGCGCGTCGCGTCGACGTACGGGCGCGCACGCAGCATCGCGACGCCGGCCATGACGTCGCGCCCCGGGCCGGCGCCGGCGTCGTTCACGATCGCCGCCTGGAACGCGGTGCCGAGGTTGTCGCTGCCGCGATAGTTCGGCTGGAACACGATCCAGCCCTGCGCCGCCATGAGCTGCGCCGTGCTGCTGAACGACAACTTCGACGACGCCGTGGGCCCGCCGTGGATGTAGAGCACGAGCGGGTACTTCTTCGACGGGTCGAAGTCGGGCGGATAGCCGACGACGCCGTCGGCCTCGAACGCGCCGCTCTTCCACGTCACGCGCTCGAGCTTCCCCCACGCGACGTCGTCGGCCCACGCGTTGAAGCTCGTGAGGCGGCGCGGCTTTCCGTTAGGCCCGTCCATCACGTACAGCTCCGACGGGCGGTCCGACGCGGTCGCGGTGAACGCGATGGTGGGCGCGTGCGACGCGGCGGCGATGTCGTAGCCGAACGCGCCGTTGATCACGAGGCCCCCCGTGTCGAGCCGGCGCGGCGCGCCGCCACCGGTGGGCACGATCCACGCGCCCACCGACGTGCGGTCGTTCCCCGCGACGAGCAGCGACGCGCCGTCGGCGAGCCACTGCGCGCCGAACAGGTTGCGGTCGAGCGCTCTCGTCACGCTCCTCCCCTCGCCGCCCGACGTGGGCGCGACGTACACCTCGTTCCCATAGCCAAGGTCGTAGCGCCCATCGCGCGGGTACCAGTAGGCGACCGAGCTGCCGTCCGGCGAGAACACGGGGTTGTTCTCGAAGCGGCGCGCCGACGTGAGCGGCCTGACGGCGCCGCTCGCGACGTCGAGCAGCGCCGCGTGCACGGAGTCGAGCTTGCCCGACTGCGCGGCCGGGACCTGCGCGAGCGCGATGGTGCGACCGTCGGGCGACCAGCTCAGTCCCGACGGCGGGCTCCCCGGCGGCAGCACGAACTCCAGCGACCACGCGCCGCTCGTGATCCGCCGCTCCTGCCCGGACGTCGTCTCGACGAGCCACACGTGCTGCGGCTCGACGCGCTCGCGGAGGAACAGGTCCTGATCGCCGACGGTGAACGTCGTGAGGAAGCGCTCCTCGCCGTCGCGCTTCGGGCGCTCGTCGCTCGCCGCGAACGCGATCGCGCCGCCGTCGGGGCGCCACGCGAAGTGCTCGACGCCGGTGGGATGCGACGTGAGGCGCCGCGTCTCGCCGCCGGCCATGGGCAGCAGCCAGATCTGCATCTCCTTCGCCGAGTCGGGAGCGAGGAACGCGAGCGTGCGGCCGTCGGGCGAGAAGCGTGCGCCGCCGACGCTGCGCCGCTCGAACGTGAGCTGGCGCGCGGCGCCCGTCGCGACGTCCACCGCGTACAGCTCCGACTCGTTCTTGTCGCGCTCGTAGCTCGGCCGCGTGACCGTGACGACGACGGTGCGGCCGTCGGGCGCGATCTCGACGCCGCCGACGCCCACGACCTTGCGCAGGTGGTCGAGCGTGAAGTGCTGCGGCTGCGCGGCGAGCGGCGCGGCGACGGCGGTGCAGAGCGCGAGGACGGTGACGCTCCTGATGGGCATGGCGCGCGGGGTCGGAGGTTCGACGCGAACATAGAGCGGCCGTCCGGTCGCGCCAGCCCTCGACGGTGCGCTATTCTCCGGCGCTTCCACCGCCCCGCTCATGCGATCCTTCCGCGTCCTCCTCGCGACGTCGTGCGTCGCGCTTCTCTCGCGCGCGCTCGGCGCGCAGTCCGTCGACCCGATCGCCGCCGACCCCGCGCCGCGCGACACCGCGTTCCGCGCGAGCTTCGCCGAGCTCGCGCTGACGAGCGGCGGCGCGCGCATGAACGCGTTCATGCTCGTCGCGCAGGGCAAGGGGCCGCACCCGCTCGTGGTGCTGCTGCACGGCTATCCCGGCAACGAGCGCAACATCGACATCGCGCAGGCGCTGCGCCGCGCGGGGACGAACGTGCTGTACATCGACTACCGCGGCAGCTGGGGCAGCGGCGGCACGTTCACGTTCGCGAACGCGCAGGCCGACGTCGCCGCGGCGGTGCGCTGGGCGCGGCAGGCGGACACCGCGCGTACCTACCGCGTGGATCCGCGGCGCGTCGCGCTCGTCGGGCACAGCATGGGCGGCTGGCTCGCGCTGTTAGGCACCGCGGCTGACCCGTCGATCACGTGCGTCGCGGCGCTGGAGTTCGCCGACATGGCGCGCGAGGGGAGCGACACCTCGTTCGCGACGTACACGCGCTGGCTCACGGCGCCCGGCGCGCCGCTCCGCGGCGACGCGCGCGCGATGACGGCGAGCCTGCGCGCGCACCCGGAGTGGCGGCTCGTGCCGAACGCCGCGCGCATCGCGACGCGCCCCGTGCTGCTGCTCGACGACGAGGAGAACCCGTACCACGCCGACTTCGCCGCGGCCCTGCGAGGCGCCGGTGCGCGCCGGCTCACCGAGCGCGTGTGGGACACGGACCACGCGTTCGACGACCGGCGCGTGGAGCTCGCGCGGACGGTGGTGGGGTGGACGAAGACGGCGTGCGGATTCTGAGAGACAGGGCAGGAGGGCAGGAGGGGAGGAGGGCACGAGAGCCGAACGACTGTCCTGCCCTCCTGCCCTCCTGCCCTCCTGCCCTCACTCTCCCAGTTCGGCCTCCTCGAGCGGCGACGCGGCGGGCCCGTTGATCACCGTGCCGTCGTGCGCGAAGCGCGAGCCGTGGCACGGGCAGTCCCACGTCTTCTCGGCCGAGTTCCAGGCGACGATGCAGTACAGGTGCGTGCACACGGCGGAGCGCACGTCGAGCGAGCCGTCGTCGCGCTTGTAGACGGCGAGCTTCTTCGTCCCGCGGCGGACGAGGCGTCCCTCGCCGGCGGGAATCTCCGCGACGTCGCGCACCTCGCCGGGCGTTACGTAGTCGACGTACTGCGCGGCGACGTTGAGGTTCTCCTTCAGGAACTCGGCGACGGGCATCGCCTTCAGCGTCACGCGCGACGGGTCGTACACCGGTGCCCACGGCGACTCGCGGCCGACGATGAGATCGGCGAGCAGCATCCCGGCGATGGTGCCGTGGCTCATGCCGTTGCCCGAGTCGCCAGTGGCGATCCAGAGACGCCGGCTCCCCGGATTGCGGCCGATGAAGCCGAGGTAGTCGACCGGCTCCATGACCTGGCCGCTCCAGCGATACAGCGTCTCGCCGACCGGGAAGCGCGCGCGCGCCCACGACTCGAGCCGGCCGAACGCTTCCTCCTCCGGCGCCTCGGACTGTCCCGTCTTGTGGTCCTCGCCGCCGACGATGAGCACGTCCTCGTCGCCGGTGCCTAACGGATTCGCCAGGCGCACGTAGTGGTACGGGTCGAGCGTGTCCCAGTACAGACCGGGCGGCACCCAGCCGCGGCTCACGCGCATGCCGACGACGTAGGTGCGATACGGCGCCTGCTTCGTGTGCATCTTCACCCAGTCGTTCACCGGCGTGTTCGTCGCGACGACGACGTCGGACGCGTGCACGGTGCGGCCGCTCTCCGTCTTCACCGCGCACCGCGCGCCGTCCTTCGCGTCCTCGACGCCGTTCACGTGCTCGCCGCAGTGGATGCGTCCCCCACGCTCGACGATCGCGCGCGCGAGGCCGGCGAGATACTTAAGCGCGTGGAACTGTCCCTGGTTCGGGAAGCGCAGCGCGAGGCGCGGGAACGGCGCATCGGGGAACACGTTCGCGAGCGGCCAGTCGTCCACCAGCTCCACCGCCTCGCCGGCCGCGCGCGCCGCGTCGTGCTCCGTGGCCAGGACGTCGCGCCCCTGCGCGTCGCCGGCGAACCACCACCCGTCGAGCCGCGTGAACTCGCAGTCGATCGCCTCGTCGCGGACGATGCCCTCGATGCGGTCGAGCGCGGCGCGGAAGCTCTCGGCCACGCGGCGCGCCGTCTCGTCGCCGTGCACGCGCGCGATCTCGTGATAGTAGTCGTCGACCGCGGTGGCGATGTGCGCGGTGGTGCGCCCCGTCTCGCCGCCGCCGACCGGGCCGTCGTCGAGCACGACGACGGACTTGCCCTCGCGCACGAGATGGTACGCGGTCGTGAGGCCGGCGATCCCCGCGCCGACGACGCACACGTCGACGGTGAGGTCCTCCTTCAGCTTCGGGTACGACGGGACGTCGGCGGTCGCCTGCCAGATCGAGGGGCGGGCGCCCTCGACGGGACGGGCGGCGTTCGGTTCCATGGTCGAGCTCCGTGATGTGGTCGAGCGGCGAAGGCTGAGCAGATCCCGTGCTTGCCGCGCCGTCGCCCCGAGCCGTTCACGGCTCGCGCCATTCGTTTCCGACTCCCGCCCGCAGTGCCACGGCGATCGCCGCGGCCCGCGACTCCACGCCGAGCTTGGTGTAGACGCTCGCGAGGTGCGCCTTCACGGTGCGCTCGGCGATGCCCAGGTCGCGCGCGATCTCCCCGTTGCGCGCGCCGCGGCTCAGCGCGTGGAGCACCTCCAGCTCGCGCGCGGTGAGCCCGCGCAGCTCGCGCGGCAGCTCGCGCCGGGGGACGGCCATCGTGGACGGCGTGGCCGGCGTGGACGGCGGCGCGGTGCCGCTGGGCGTCTCCGGCGGCACGCGCGGCGCCGAGCGCAGCGCCGCCGCGGCGTGCCCGACCACGCCGGCCAGCGCGAGCAGCAGCCCCCACGTCGCCCCGCGGTAGAGGTCCTGCGCGAGCATCGCGTCGAGCGCGAACAGCGTGATCGCGCCGAGCGTGATCGCCACGGTGCCGAGCGCGCCGCCGGCGAGCATGACCGCCTGCGCGGTGAGCGCGGCCCACAGCGCGACGCCCACCGGGAACAGGGCGCCCGTGATTCCCACGACGAACACGATCGCCGTCTGCGCCGCGAGGTACGCCGCGAGCCCGACGCGGGCGCGCACGCCGGCGCCGAACCAGTACAGCGCGGCGTGCCCGACGAGCAGCGCGGCCCACAGGGCGACCACCGCAGCGGCCGGATGTCGCACCCGCGCGGGGAGCGCGAGCATGGAGACCGTGTGGAACACGGCGACGGCGGCGACGCCCGCGCCGAGTGCGCGGTCGAGGGATCGGACATGCATCGGGGGAGAGTTCGCGACGGCGCGCGCGGGCGCAATGTCGGGAGGTACTACGACCGACGGACGATGCGACCCGTGCGGCGCGGCGTGCATGGTGGCGGCCGTCCACGTCTCGCGAAACGTCCACCGTCGCCCGGAGCCGTCCATGCCCCGCCGCCCGCTCGCTGCCGCACTCGTGCGCGCGGCTCGCTGGATCCCCGTCGTGCTCCTGCTGCTGATCTTCGTGCCGCAGGGTTGGGCGAAGTTCTCCGACACGAGCGGATGGGCGGCCGCGTTCCGCCACTGGGGCTATCCGGACTGGTTCCGCGTCACGATCGGCGTCGTCGAGCTCACGGCCGCGGCACTGCTCCTGCTCGGTCCCGCGGCGGTCGCCGGCGCGCTCCTCATCGTGTGCGTCATGTTAGGCGGCATGGCGACGCACGTCGCCTTCGATCACGGCCGGCACATGACGAGCGAGGTCGTGCCGCTCACGCTCGCGCTGGTGGTGCTGGTACTGCGGCGGCGCGACGCGGCGGAGGCGGTCGCGCGCGTGCGCCGCGGCGCTCGACGTCAGGCCGCCGCGTAGCGGCTCTGCTTCGCCTCGTACAGCGCCGTGTCGGCGCGCGCGAGCAGCGCGTCGAGCGTGTCGCCCGGCGCGAGCTCCGCGACGCCGACGCTGAACGCGAGCGTGTAGGCCCGCCCGGTCGCGGCGGCCGCGCGGTTGTGCGCGTCGAGCGCGGCCTGCAGACGCGCGGCGACGGCGTGGCCCTCGCCGCTGCGATGCAGTCCGGCCGCGTACACCACCAGCTCGTCGCCGCCGAGTCGCGCGACGATGTCGTGGTCGCGGACCGTGTCGGCGATGACGCTGGCGACGGTGCGCAGCGCGTCGTCGCCTTCGGCGTGGCCGAACGTGTCGTTGATCCCCTTGAAGCCGTCGAGGTCGAGGTAGAGCAGCGCGTCGGTGCGGCGCGCGCGGCGGGCGCACGCGATCTCGTGGGCCGCGAGCTGCTCGAAGCCGCGCCGGTTGAGCAGGCCGGTGAGCGGGTCGCGCACGGCGAGGTCCTGCAGCTTCGCCTCGAGGCGGCGCCGGTCGGTCACGTCCTCGACGACGACGAGCCGCGCGCGGCGCTCGCCGAACGTCAGCGGGTGCGACGCGAGCTGCACGTCGATCTCGCGGCCGTCCTTCGTGGTGTGCCGGCGCTGCGACGTCGTGGGCGCGTCGCCGGCCGCGGCGACCCACGTGCGGACCTCCTCGCGCTCGGCGTCGGTGCGGATGTCGGCGAGGGTCATGGCGAGGAACTCGCTCTCCGAGAAGCCGTAGTGCGCGACCGCGGCGGGGTTCACGGCGAGGAAGCGCAGCGTCTCGGTGTCGTAGACCCACGTGGGGCGCGGGCTGCTCGCGAACAGCAGCCGGTAGCGCTCCTCGCTGTCGCGCGCCGAGGCCTCCGCCGCACGCGCGTTGCGCCACGCGGCGGCGAGGAGCATCGTCTCGCGCCGCACCGCCCAGAACGACGCGAGCACGACGCCGAGTCCGACGAGCAGCGCCCACGCCGACTCCAGGCGCACGCGGTGCGCAGCGGCGCCGGCGCGGGCGGCGCGGGTCGCGAGCAGCGAGCGCTCGTCGTCGCGCGCCGCGGTGAGCAGCCGGTGGACGCGCTCGGCGCTTCCGGTGGTGCGGTCGCCGGCGAGGCGCGCGGCGGCGAGGGCCGGCGTGCTCGCGTCGATGAGCGCCATCGTCGCCGCGGCCTCGGAGAAGCGCGCGCGCAGCGCGACGCCGAGCGCGCGAAGCCGGCGGTGCTGCGTCGGATTGTCGCGCGTCGAGTCGAACGCCGCGGCGAGACTCGATTCGGCACGCGCGCGCGCGACGGGATACGCCTGCGCCGGCGCGGTCGGTCCGACGAGCACGCGGTCGCGCAGCGCCGTCTCGGATCGCGCGACCGCGAGCTCGAGGTCGTCGAGGTGCTCGATGACGCGATGCGTGTGATCCACCCACTGCGCGGCGTCGCTGGCCTCGCGCTGGCCCGTGTACAGCAGGCGCGCGGCGGCGAGGACGGCGAGGACGGCGACGAGCACACCGGCCACACCGGCGCGGCGGATCGTGCGGGCGGAGGAGAGGGAGGCCATCGAGGCGGGAGGCGGCCGGGCGCCGACGTCGGCGGCACGGACGGAAGTCGGGGCGCGGTCGTGGCGCGCTCGCGGGTAGGACGCGGGGGGCGCGGTGGGGTCACGGGGCGGAGCGTCGACGGCGGGACGACCTGACGGCGGGACGACTGACGGCGGGACGACTGACGGCGGGACGATCCACCGCGGGACGATCGACGGCGGGACGATCGACGGCGGGACGATCGACGGCGCGTACCTAGTCCCTAGGGGGGCTCCCCCCCCTTCGCCCAAGGTGCTATGCCGTGAACGCACGGCCGTATCGATCGGACGCGGGGCGGATCCCAGGATCGCGGCGCCGAGGCTCGTGGCGCCATCTCACATCTCCTGGGCAGAGAAAGGCCCTTGTGTCTCGGAGGGTGGCCCCTCGCGGCGGAACGCGCCCGCGCGCCGACGCGGCGTGCCCTCGGTCGTCGTTAGGCCCCTGGCAGCCGCAGCACGAACGTCGACCCCTCCGCCGGCACGCTGCGCACCGTCAGGTCGCCGCCCATGCCGCGCGCCAGCTCGCGGCTGATCGCCAGTCCGAGCCCCGTGCCGCCCGTCGGCATCGCGAGCGACCGATGCACCTGCACGAACGGCTCGAACACGTCGTCGAGTCGCTCCGGCGGGATCCCGACACCGGTGTCGTGCACCGAGACGAGGACCGCGCCCGACGCCGCCTCGCACGCCACCCACACGCGGCCGCCGCTCGCCGTGAACTTCACCGCGTTCGCGAGCAGGTTGAGCAGGATCTGGCGCACCTTCTCGGCGTCCGCGCGCGCGACGAGCGACGCGCCGCACGCATCGACCTCGAACGCGATCGCCTTCTCGCGCAGCTGCGGGCCGATGAGCGGCTCCATCGCCTCCACGAGCTCGCGCAGGCGGACGTCGGCCACGTCGTACGTGAGATGCCCGGCGTCGAGCCGCGCGAAGTTCAGGATGTCGTTGATGATGCCTAACAGATGCCGCTGGTTGTGCAGGATGCGCTCGACGTCGGAGCGCTGGTCGGCGGTGAGCGCGCCGCGCACGCCGAGCGCGAGGAGGTCCGCGTAGCCGCCGATCGCGTTCAGCGGCGTGCGCAGCTCGTGGCTCATCGCGCGCAGGAAATCGAGCTTCGCGCGGTTCGCCTCCTCCGCGGCCGCGCGCGCGGCGCGCTCCGCCTCGCGCGCGCGCCGCTCCGCATCGAGCAGCCGCGCGCGGTCGAGCGCCTGCGCGCACTGCTCGGCGAGCGCGACGGCGAACGTGCGCTCCTCCGGCTCGAACGCGCGCTCCTCGGCGAACGTGAAGCTCAACACGCCGAGCACGCCGTCGGGCGACGTGAGCGGCAGGAACATCCAGCTCGCGAAGCGCCGCGTCGCCTCGGCGTCGGCGAGCGCGGGATAGCGCACGATGCGCTCGGCGCGCGACGCGAGCCACACCGGCGCGCCGGTGCGCGCGGCCTCGCACGCCGGATACGGCGCGGCCAGCGGCGCGCGGCGGAACACGCGCAGCAGCTCGTCGCCGTAGTCGAACGCGTCGACGATGTCGAGCATGTCGCCGTCGACGAGCGTGGAGGCGAAGCCGCCGCGGGCGCCCAGCGCGCGCCGCCCCTCGTCGATCACCACGCGCACGACGTCCTGCGGCGTCGCGGCGCGCGACAGCGCGGCGGTGACCGCCTGCAGCCGCGCACCGCGCTCGAGCGCCGCGCGCGCCGCGTCGGCCGCGCGCCGCGCGTCGGTGACGTTCTGCGCCACGACGACCACGCCGCCGTCGGCGGTCGGATACGCGCGCCCGCGCAGGACGACGTCGGGGTGGTAGCGTTCCTCCCACTGCGTCGGCACGCGCTCGCGCATGGCGCGCCGCACCTCGCCCTCGGCCACCGTGCCCGGCGGCATCGGGAGCACCTCCCACACGACCCGTCCGAGCGCGGCGTCCGGGTCGGCGCCGGCGGCGCGCATCGCGGCGCGGTTCGCCTCGTTGTGGTAGACGATGCGATACGCGTCGTCGAGCAGCACGAACACGTCGCTCACCACGTCGAGCATGCGTGCGACGCTGGCGAGCCGGACGTCGTCGGAGACGCGCACCCCGTCGTATGCCTCCGCCTGTGGGGTCGCCGACGACTCCGTCATGTCGAGAACATACCCCCCGGCGCGGGGCGCGGCCACGACATTCGGCGCCGCGACCTCGCGGATCCGGTGGATAGACTCCACTCTCGACGTGCCGCCGAACGTCCGATCCGCCCAACCGCGAGTCCCCATGCTCTTCCTCCAGCCTCCGCCCACGCCTCCGGCGCGCGACGTCGCGAAGCCCGGCGTCGTCGCCACCGGACAACGCACGACCCCCGCGGGGATGCAGACCGTGTTCGCCGGCCGCGTCGGCGGCGTGCGCTTCGACAGCGCGTCGCGCACGGTGTGGGTCGCGGTGCCAGGCTCCGTCTACCGGCTCGACTGGAACGACGGCCGCATCGTGTCGCGGCAGCGGTTCGACGGCCGACCGGGCGTGTTCGGCGTCGCGGTGGACCCGCCCACCGGGCGCGCGCTCGTGACGACGGTGGGCCGGCTGGCCGACTCGGTGGCCACGAACCGCCTGCCGGGATCGGCGCCGCTCGCCAGCCGCTCGTCCATCGCGCAGCTCGCGGCGTTCGAGGCGGACACCGGCGCCGGACGCGCGCGCACGACGTCGGGCGCGGTGGGTGACTTCCTCGCCGGTGCGCCCGCGGCGGCACGCGTGCCTAACGCGAGCGGACGACGCGTCGCCGTCGTGCCGCTGCCGGCGAACGACGCGCTCGCCGTTCTCGACGCGGACGCGCTCACGCCGATCGCGTCGGTGCCGTTGGGCGTCGTGCCCGTGGCGGCGGCGCTCGCGCGCGACGGCTCACGCGCCTACGTCACGAACCTCGGCGGCGCGAAGCCGACGGCCGGGCAGCGCGCCGCGCGGCAGTGCTGCGATCCGCGGGCCGAGTCCGTGCGCATCGACGCGCGCGGCATCGCCTCGCCCGGTTCGGTGACGCGGGTCGACGTCGCGGCGCGGCGCGTCACGCGCACGCTCACGGTGGGGCGCCACCCGACCGCGATCGCGTGGGACGAGGCGCGCGAGCGGCTCTACGTCGCCGACGGCAACGACGACGCGGTGCACGTGATCGACACGCGCGCCGACACCGTCGCCGCGGTCATCGCGGTCGCGCCGTTCCGCGCCGCGCGGCGCATCGGGCTCGCGCCCACCGCGCTCGCCATCGCCCCGGACGGGCGCACGCTCTACGTCGCGTTGGGCGGCGCGAACGCGGTCGCGGTGTACGACGTGTCGGGTGCGCGCGCGTCGCTGCGCGGGCTCATCCCCACCGGCTGGTATCCGTCGAGCCTCGACGCGAGCGCGGACGGCCGGTGGCTCGCCGTCGGCACGCTCTACGGCGTGGGTTCCGGCGAGGGCGAGGTGGACGGCAAGCGCGGGGGCTACGTGCACGCGGTGCGCGGCTCGGTGCACGTCGTCGCGGTGCCTAACGCGTCCGAGCTCGCCGCGTACACCGTCGCGGTGGCGCAGAACGACGGGCTGCCGCTCGCCACCAGCGTCGCCCCGGCCGAAGCCGCGGGGCCGCGTGCCGTCGCGGCGCGTCCCGTGCCCGAGCGCCCCGGCGAGCCGTCGCCGATCGAGCACGTGGTGTTCATCATCCGCGAGAACCGCACGTACGACCAGATCCTCGGCGACCTCGGACGCGGCGACGGCGACTCCTCGCTCGTGATGTACGGCCGCGACGTGACGCCGAACGCGCACGCGCTCGCCGAGCAGTTCGTGACGCTCGACCACTTCTTCGCCTCCGGCGGCAACTCCGCCGACGGCCACCAGTGGCTCACGCAGGCGAACGAGACCGAGTATCCGATGTGGCCGCTCTACTACGGGCGCTCGTACCCGTCGGAGGGGAACGACCCGCTCGCGTACTCATCGGGCGGCTTCCTGTGGGAGGCGGCGCAGGCGAAGGGGAAGACGGTGACGATCTTCGGCGAGTACGCGCCGGCGCCGTCGGACTCGGTGCCGAGCGTGCGGCGGGAGCTCATGGCCGACTGGGATCGGCACGCCGCCGACGACCCCGCGACGCGGAGCCGCCACTTCCGCACGCTGTTAGGCACCCGCTACCGCACGCGCTCCGCGATCCCGTCGCTCGACCGCGCGCTCGTGCGCGAGTACCCCGGGTGGACGCAGGAGGTGCCCGACGTCGTGAAGGCGGAGGTGATCCTCGACCACCTGCGCGGCTGGACCGCGGCGGGCAAGATGCCGCACCTCGTGATGGTGATCCTGCCGAGCGACCACACGGTGGGCACGACGCCGGGGTGGTGCGTGCCGAAGGCGTGCGTGGCCGACAACGACCTCGCGCTGGGCCGCATCGTCGAGGGGCTGTCGCGCTCCCCGTTCTGGCCGAAGATGGCGATCCTCGTCGTGGAGGACGACGCGCAGAACGGCGTCGACCACGTCGACGGCCACCGCACCGTGGCGCTCGCGATCTCGCCGTGGGCGAAGCGCGGCGTGGTGGACCCGACGCCCTACGTGCAGCCGAGCATGGTGAAGACGATCGAGCTGATGCTCGGCCTCCCCGCGCTCAGCGTGTTCGACCTCACGGCGACGGACATGCGCGCGAGCTTCCTCGCTCCCGACGAGAAGCCCGATCTCACGCCGTACTCCGCCATCGTGCCGCGGCAGTCGCTCTCGGAGACGAACGCGCGCGTCGGCGCGATCATCGGTCCCGACGCCGCCGCCCGCCGCCGCGCCGCGCTCGCGTCGTCGCGCATGAACTTCTTCACGCCGGACGCCGCACCGAGCGAGCGACTGAACGCGATCCTCTGGCACGACGCGCGCGGCTGGAAGACGCCGATGCCTGCGGTCAAACGCGCGCTGTTCTTCCCGCTCTCGGTCGATCTGGACGACGACGAGCGCGAGGAGCGGCGGAAGCCGTGATCGCCGTTCGTGTTTGACCGCAGAGGACGCAGAGGGCCGCAGCGGAGAACCAACGACACGAGTTGGTTTCCTCTGCGGCCCTCTGCGTCCTCTGCGGTTCAATGACGGGCAGCGCTAGGTCTTCGCCAACGCTCCGCCGAGGAACGGCTTCGTCGTCGGCAGCGGCGATCCCCCGCGGGCTCTTCGGTCAGCAGCACCTGCGTCACGCCGTTAGGCGTCGTCGGCACCTGGATGTTCTCGACCAGGGCGTGCCCGTCCGGGTCGGAGTTGAACACCTTCGCCGACACCGGCTTGCCGTCCTGGATGAGCCAGAGCTGATAGGCGCGCCCGTCGCGCGCCGGCGGGAGGCGGAACGCGTGCAGGATGGCGCGGTGCTGCTTGGCGTTCCAGAAGAACTGGATCCCCGGGCCCGTCACCGTGTCGGCGCCCTTCATCTGCGCGACGTAGAGGTCCTTCTCCGCCTCCAGCACCGCGTCCAGCTGCCGCTCGCGGCGCTCCGCCTTCGCGGTCGCCTGCGCGAGCTCGACGCCGCGCGACTCGAGCGAGCGGCGCAGCTGCAGGTTCTCCAGCGCGAGCCCCGCGGCGACGAGTAGCGTCGCGGCGATGCCGACCACCCAGCCCCACGAGCGCGACGCGCGACGCGGCTCGCGTGACGCGGACGTGGCCGACGGCGCGGCCGAGATGGGCACCACCTTCGTCTCGTGCACGCGCTCCACCAGGCGGTCGCGCAGGCTCGCGCTCGGCGCGACGGCGCGCGCGCGCGCGCGAGCGTCACCATCACGTCGCGGAACGACGCCACCTCCGCGGCCAGCGCGGGCGAGCCCGGGAGCGCCTGCTCCACCGCCGCCGTCTCCTCGTCGGAGGTCGCGCCGAGCGCGTACCCGGCGGCGAGCTCGAAGAGCTCCTCGCTCGTGTAGCGTCTCATAGCACGGCCCCCTCGCCGAAGTGTCGCAGCAGTTGGCGCAGCTTCGTCATCCCGAGTCGAATGCGCGTTTTCACGGTACCGAGCGGCTCGGCCAGTCGTTCCGCGATCTCCGAGTGCGAGAGCCCCTCGAAGAACGCCAGCTCGATGACCGTTCGCTGCGCGTCGGGCAGCTCGCCCATCGCGGCCGCCACCTCGACCTGTCGCTCGTGCGCCTCCACCGCGCGCGACGGGTCGCTCGGCGCGTCCTCGGCGACGAGCGCGGTGGGCGGCGCGTCGTCCACGGACACCGGTGCGAGTCGGGCGCGTCGGCCGGCGCTGCGCAGCAGGTCGAGCGCCCGGCTGCGCGCGAGCACGAGCAGCCAGCTCGCCACCGAGCCGCGCGCGGCGTCGTAGCGCGCGGCGTCGCGCCACGCCTGCGTGAAGGCGTCGAGCACCACCGTCTCCGCGTCGGTGCGGTCGCGCACGATCGACAGGGCGAGGCCCATCACCATCGCGCTGTGCCGATCGTAGAGCGCGCCCACGGCGCGTTCGTCACCGCGGCGCATGGCGGCGACCAGTCCGGCATCGTCGAGACGCGCGGGCGAATCGGAGTCGAGCACGTCACTCACGTCGCTCACGTCGCTGAAGCGAAGGAGGGGGGCGGGCCGGTCGGCGCGCGTGCCTCTGCGCTCCGACGCGGGGCGAAGGTACACGACGGCCGCCGCGCCCGACAGACGCTCGGGTCCGTGATGATCCATCGTTCGGCCGCGGTGGTGCTCAGCGCCGGAGCGGCGCGGCGAGCGCCGCGAGGGGAGAGGGGAGCGTGAGCACATCGAGTGTACGCCACGAGGGGCGGCACTGGATTCCTCGCGGCGCACGCTCTGGCCGGCGCGGTGTGCACCGGGTATTCTCCCGCGACACCGACCCGCCGAGCTCATGATCCTGTCGTCGCTCGCGTTGCTCGCCCAACTCGCCGCTGCGCAGCCGACCGCGCCGGTCCTCACGTTCCCCGAGCCCGGGCTCGACGACAGCGCGGCGTACCAGGGTTACGAGACGCGGCTCTATCGCGACGCCGCCCGCAACACGGTCCAGATCTACCTCGACGGCCGGGAAGGCCGCGTCGTGCACCTGTGGGCCGACGCGCTGAACGAGAGCCTCGGCTTCACGGCGCGCGACGCCGACGGCAAGCCGGCGCCGCTGCGGTGGACCGCGACCGACGCGCGCATCGGCCGCCACGGGAGCTGGCGCGTCCTCGAGCACGCGCTCGTCGCCGACACGCGCGCGGTGCGGATCGGCCTCGTGCTGCTCGGCTCCATGCGCGTGGAGCGCGACCTCCAGTACGCGGGACGGCAGCGCGCGCCGCTCGGCGAGCGCCCGTTCCGCGTGGCGGAGGTGGACCGCATGCTCGCCGCCATCGAGTCGCTGCCGCCCGCCGAGCGCCGGAGCCAGCTCGCGCTGCTGCACGCGGGCGACATGCGCGCGGCGTACGCGCGCCTGGAGCCGACGGTGACCATCCGCCCGGCGGCCACGCGCTGGATCGCGCGGTTCGCGCAGCCGTCGCTCGACGCGCGCGACTCGCTCGCGCTCGAGATCGAGGTCGACCCGCGTCTGGTGCAGGCGACGCGCGACGGCCGCACGCTCACGCTGCGTGCACGTTCCGGCGACGCGCGGGTGCCGTTCACGGTGCGCGTGGCGACGACCGGCGCGGCGCTCACGCCGCTCGCGCGCGAGGAGATCTTCACGCCGGAGTTCCTGTCGTTCCTCGGCGACGCCGCGCGCACGGGCAACGAGCGCGCGCGATGGCTCGAGCGCGAGGTGCGCGGCGTGGAGCTGCTGTCGTCGCGCGAGAAGCTGATGGCGGGGCTGCCGACGTATGCGACGTACTTCGGGCGCGACATGATGGTGAGCGCGCTCATGATGCGCTCGATCTGGCGCCCCGCGATGTCGGAGGCGGTCATCGGCTCGGTGCTGCGCAAGCTCGGCCCCGCGGGCGACGTGAGCCACGAGGAGGCGCTCGGCGGCCAGGCGATCCGCGAGGCCGCCGCGGAGTACGCGCGGCTGCTGGGGAGCGGCGGACGCGACTCGCTGGCCCGCGCGACGGCGGTGCTGCGGAACGCGGCGCGCACGCGCGAGAACTATCACATGATCGACGACGAGTTCCACCTGCCGGTGCTCACCGCGCGGTGGATCGTCGACAGCGCGGTGAGCGCGGCGCACAAGCGCGCGTTCCTGCTCGACTCGAGCGACGGCGGCGGCACGCGCGCCGCGCGGCTGCTGAAGGAGCTCGCGCTCGTGTCGCGCATGACGGCGGCGTACGCGCGCGACCAGCGCGCGGAGAACCTCGTCCCGTTCGCGCCGCGGGACACGGGGTGGGCGTCGCAGAGCTGGCGCGACAGCGGCGTGGGCTACGCGAACGGCCGCTGGCCGATGGACGTGAACGCGATCTGGGCGCCGCACGCGCTGGAGGCGATGGGCCGGATCCTCGACGCGTACCGCGCGTTAGGCATCCCGGTCGACGGCGTCGGCGAGCCGCTCGCGACGTACGCGAAAGACCCCTCGACCCTCCGCGCCGCGGTCGACGCGTGGCGCGGTGCGGCGCGGCACTTCGTGGTGCGCCTGTCGCCCGCCGAGGTCCGCCAGCGCGTGACGGCGCGGCTCGCGGCGATGCCGGCCGAGGAGCGCGCGTGGTGGACGCAGCGCGTCGCGGCGACCGGCGCCGACCGCGACTCGCTCGAGTTCCTCGCGCTCTCGCTCGACGCCGGGGGACGCCCCGTCGGCGTCGCGAACACGGACCCGGCGACGGGGCTGTTCCTCGGCGGCGAGGACGACGCGACGGCGCTGCGCGACGCGCGGCTGTTCGCGCGCGCGTATCCCGTCGGCCTGCTCGTCGACGGCGTGGGACCGGTGGTGGCGAACGACGCGTACGCGACGCCGCCGGTCTGGGGGGCGTTCGTCCGCGACGCGTACCACGGCCCGCGCGTGGTGTGGGGACGCGAGGTGAACCTCTTCCTGCTCGGCGTCGCCCGCCACGTCGCCGCGCAGCGCGACACGGGCGGCGCGGTCGCCCGCGAGCTGCGCGACGCGGCCCGCGCCGTGCGCGACGCGGTCGCCGCGTCCGGGTTCCACAGTGAGCTGTGGAGCTACGGGTTCGACGGCGGGCGCCCCGTGCCGCGGCGGTACGGATCCGGCGCGGACGTGCAGCTGTGGAGCACGACGGATCTCGCGGTACAGTTCGCACTGTGGCGGCTGGGGCTCTGACGCCCGTGATGTCGCCCAACACCGAGGCCACTCCGTGAATCAGAATCCCGTCGCTCATCTCGTCACGATCGACTACATCGTGATGGCCGTGTACTTCGCGGTCGTCCTCGGCATCGGCTTCGCGCTGCGCCGCACGGCGCGCACGACGACCGACTTCTTCCTCTCCGGCCGATCGCTGCCGCCGTGGGTGACGGGGCTCGCGTTCCTGTCCGCGAACCTCGGCGCGCAGGAGGTCATCGGCATGGGTGCGTCGGGCGCGAAGTACGGCATCGCGACGAGTCACTTCTACTGGGTGGGCGCGATCCCGGCGATGGTGTTCGTCGCGCTGTTCATGATGCCGTTCTACTACGGCTCGCGCGCGCGCTCCGTCCCCGAGTACCTCAAGCTGCGATTCGACGAGAAGACGCGCACGCTGAACGCGGCGAGCTTCGCGGTCATGACGATCTTCTCGTCGGGCATCTCGATGTACGCGATGGGCAAGCTGTTCCACCTGCTGCTCGGCTGGAGCTTCGACGTCAGCGTGTGGGTGTCGGCCGGGATCGTGCTCGCGTACGTGTTCGCGGGCGGGCTGACGAGCGCCATCTACAACGAGGTGCTGCAGTTCTTCATGATCGCGTTCGGCTTCGCGCCGCTCGTGTGGATCGGGCTGCGCTCGGTGGGCGGATGGGGCGGGCTCACGCAGCGCCTCGCCACGGCGGCGACGTCGCGCGGGCTGCCGGAAGGCTCGCTCACGCACGCGTGGCAGGGGATGACGAACGCGGCGACGAACCCGATCGGCGTGGAGTGGTTCGGGCTCGTCGCGGGGCTCGGCTTCGTGCTGTCGTTCGGCTACTGGTGCACCGACTTCCTCGTCGTGCAGCGCGCCATGGCAGCCGACTCGATGACGGCGGCGCGCCGCACGCCGCTCATCGCCGCGGTGCCGAAGATGCTGTTCCCGTTCCTCGTCATCCTGCCCGGCATGGTGGCGCTCGCGATGAGCGTCGGCAGCGGCACGCCGGTCATCCCGCCGAAGCTCGACGCGAGCGGCGCGCCGCTCATGGACGCCGCCGGGCGCGCGGTGCTCGACTTCGACCTCGCGACGCCGATGCTGCTCATCCGCCTGTTCCCCGACGGCATGCTCGGCCTCGGCCTGACGGCGCTGCTCGCGTCGTTCATGTCGGGGATGGCGGGCAACGTGACGGCGTTCAACACGGTGTGGACGTACGACATCTACCAGAGCCACATCAGGAAGGGCGCGTCGGACGAGCACTACCTGTGGATGGGGCGCGCGGCGACGGTGGGCGGCGTGATCCTGTCGATCGCCGCGGCGTACGTCGCGGGCGCGTTCAACAACATCATGGACCTGCTGCAGCTCGTGTTCGCGTTCGTGAACGCGCCGCTGTTCGCGACGTTCGCGCTCGGCATGTTCTGGCGGCGGAGCACGGGGCACGGCGCGTTCCTCGGGCTGCTCTCGGGCACGCTCGGCGCCGCGATCCACCACGGCCTCACGCTGCCGATCGGCGCGACGCCCGGCGTGAAGGGCGGCTACCTCGGCTCGCTGCACACGTATCCGAGCGAGCTCGCGCAGACGTTCTGGACGGCGATCGCCGCGTTCACGACGTGCTGCGTGGTGACGGTGGTCGTGAGCCTCGCGACGCGCCCGCGCCCCGACGAGGAGCTGCGCGGCCTGGTCTATGCGCTCACACCGAAGCCGAAGGACGAGTCGCGCGGGCTCGGACGGCCGGCCACGTTCGCGGCGATCGTGCTCGTGCTGACGCTCGCGCTCAACCTCATCTTCCGCTGACGGAGCCCCGCCATGAGTGGAGCATCAGGACTCGACCTGCGCTACCCGATCGGCGGTCTGTTCACGATCCTCGGCCTGCTGCTCGCGGGCTGGGGCGTCGCGACGAACGGCGACCCGGGGCTCTACGCGCGCTCGGCGAACGTGAACATCAACCTGTGGTGGGGGATCGTACTCCTCATCACGGGGATCGTGTTCCTCCTCCTCGCGCGCCGCGGCCGGCCGGAGGTGCGGCCCGCCTCGGAGACGCCGGAGGGACGCGACACGGAGCGGCGGGAGCACGAGCTGGGCCTGGAGCGTTAGGCGCGGGACTGGGGAGCGGATCTGTTGCGTCGACGCCGCATTGCGCGGGCGCCACTCGCCGTGAATCATGGGCCTCCCACCTCAACGGATCCTGGTCCCATGAACCAGCAGACGCCGGCCGAGCCCGTGCTCCCGACCGAGGCCTTCGACGCGATCTTCCGCGCCGAGTCGCTCGAGGAGCGAATCGAGTTCCAGCAGTGCGGCGGATACCAGCAGCCGGCGTGCGACGGGGGCGGTGGTGGTCCGATCACGACGACGCCGGAACCGGCGACGCTCGTCCTGGCCGCCACGGGGATCGGCGCCGTGGGACTCGGCTCGTATCTCCGTCGTCGCGCCGCGCGTCGCCGCGACGAACGGAGCTCGAACGCGTCGCTGCGCGAGTGAGTGACCAGGAAGGGGGCGCGCCGCGAGGTGTCGCCCCCTTCCCCGTTCCGGTCATGAGCTCCCAATGAGCTCCCTGCTGACGCTCGCCGGTGCGTCCGCGCACGAGCACGCGTGCCGGGTGCAGGCGGAGTACGAGCGCGAGGTCGCCGCGCTCGCGCTGCCCGGGCTCGCGCTTCCGGTGCGCCCGCTCGACGTGGTGCACGTCGCCCCGTGGCTGTTCGCCGACGTCACGCCGCGCCTCGACGACGACGCGCGCACCGCGATCGCCGTCGCGGCGCTGCTCTATCGCGACTATCTGCTCGCGTTCGACGCGCCGATCGACGGCGAGCACGCGGTGGACCCCGCGCGGCTGCTCGGCGCGGGGCTGTGGCACGAGCGCGCACTCGCGCGGCTCGCCGACGCGGTGCCGCGCGACAGCGCGCTGTGGACGACGCTCGCCCGGCTCGCACGCGCGCAGGTCGCCGCGGCGGTCGACGAGCGCGCGCTGATCGCCGCCGCCCGCCGCGGCGAGCCGTGGCGCTTCGACGCGTTCGCCGCGCTCGCCGCCGCGAAGGCTGCAGTGTTCACCGCGATTCCCGCCGCGTGCGCCGCGGCCGCCGGCGACGAGGCCCGCGTGAATGCGTGGGACGCGGTGATCGCGCCGTTCAGCGTGGCCGAGCAGATCCGCGACGACCTCGCCGACTGGCGCGACGACTGGTGCGCGGGACGGCTCACCTACGTCCACGCGTGCGCGCTCGCCGCCGCCGGCGCGGCGCCCGACGATGCACTCGACGCCGACGCCGTCGGCCACCATCTCTTCCACGGTGGCGTCGCCGACGAGCTGCTCGCCGACGCGATCGACGGCTGCGACGCATCGGCCGAGGCGGCGGAGGCGTTGGGCGCGGCGCGTTGGGCAGGCTTCGCACGCCACGTGCGTCGCCTGTGCGAGGTGATGGCGACGAAGGTCATGGAGCGCCGGGTGCGCGCCGCGCGGCTCGCGGCGGCGCCGCTCACACCCCTTCACGCGCGCGACGCGGTCGACCGCGTGCTCGGCGCGCTCGTCCGCGAGCACGACGCCGGGTACCCCGAGGCATCGCACCGCATGGCCTGGCTGCGGGACACGTCGGCTGGGTGCGAGCGGCCCGACGTGCCGGCCGACGGCGTGCACGAGGGCGCGGTGTTCCATCGCGCGATCATCGGCTGGTTCTACGGGCTCGCCGAGCGCGCGGGGCGACGCGTGCCGACGCGCGTGATCGACGAGAACCTCGACACGCTGCTCGCGATGCGCGTGGCGGGCGAGGACCAGTGGAGCTATCACCCCACGCTCGCCGCGCTGCCGCCCGACCTCGACGACCTCGCGCAGGTGCTGCACGCGTTCCTCGCGCGCCGCGACCGCGACCTCGAGGCGACGTTCGGCGCGCCGGTCGCCCGCGCGCTCGCCATGCAGCAGCCCGACGGCGCGATCGAGACGTGGCTCGTCGACCCCGCGCTCGACCCGGCGTGGCGCGCCTGGTACGAGCGGCAGATCGCGGAGTACTGGGGCCCGGGCGCGGAGCCGGAGGTCGTCGCGAACTTCGCGAGCGCACTGCTCGCATGGCGCCCGACCGCGTGCCGCCCGGCGGCGCGCGCCGCGGCGTGGGTCGCCTCTCGCCAGCGTGCAGACGGCGCGTGGGACAGCACCTGGTACGTCGGCCCGTACTACGGCACGTTCGTCGCCGCGCGGCTGCTGCGCGCCGTGGCCACGATCCTCCCCGACGCGGCCGCGTCACTCGAGCGCGCGCGCGCGTTCCTGCTCGACACGCAGCACGTCGACGGCGGGTGGGGCGTCGGCATCGCGGCGGACGCGTCGTCCACCGCGTTCGCGCTGCTCGCGCTCACCGAGGCGGCGCATCGCGGCCCCGACGACGCAGCGCGCGCGGCGATCGCGCGCGCCGCGCGATGGCTCGTGCTCGCGCAGCGCAGCGACGCGCGCTGGCTCGCGACGGTGGACTTCGTCTCGTTCGATCTGCACCGGCAGTGGCCGGCGCTGGGCGAGCGGACGCGCTTCTTCCGCAGCACCACGGTGACGAGCGCGTTCGCCGGCGCCGCCCTGCTCGCGGCGGCGCCGTGGCTCGATGCCCGCTGAGACGCGCTACCGACTGACGCCCGGCGCCGTCGTGCGCCCGTTCGATGTGTCGGGCGCGGCACCGGTGTTCCTCGTCGAGGGCGACGGGGGACGCCGGTGGCAGGTCAGCGCGGCCACCGCGGCGCTGCTCGCGCAGCTCGGCGACGGCGCGACGCTGGCCGAGGTGCGCGCACCGCTCGCCCGCGCGTTAGGCACCGCGCCGGAGGCGGCGCAGCTCGCGCGCTGGGTCGAGACGTCGCTCGTCGCGCAGGGGATCGTGGCGCGTGCCGACGCGCCGGACATGCCGGACGCGCCGCCGCGCGCGACCCTCGCGTCGCTGAACGCGCGCACCACGCTGCTGTCGGAGCGGTGGGCGGCCCGGCTCGCGACGCCGCTCGCGCCGCTCATGACGCCGCGGCTGTTCTGGGCCGCCGCGGCGCTCGTCGTCGCCGCGAGCGCCTGGGCGTGGGGACTCGCCGGCGGCGCGCGCGCGCTCGACCCCGCGGCGCTGCTCTCGCCGCTCGCGATCGCGCTGTTCGCGCTCACGACCGTGGCGCACGAGCTCGGGCACGTCGCCGCGGCGCGTCGGTTCGGCTGCGCGCACGGGCGCGTCGGCGCGGGAGTCTACCTCGTGTTCCCCGTGCTGTTCGTGGAGCTCGACGACGTGTGGCGGCTGCCCCGCGCCCGCCGCGTCGTGGTGGATCTCGCGGGGCTGTTCTGTCAGCAGGTCGCGGCGCTCGCGGTGCTCGCGGCCGGGCGCGCGTTAGGCATCCGCGCCGCCAGCGCCGCGTACGCGCTGAGCGCGGTCACCGCCGTGGTGAACCTGAACCCCGCGTTCCGCTTCGACGGCTACTGGCTGCTCGCCGACGCGCTCGGCGTCGCGAACCTGCGGCGCCGGAGCGGCCTCGCGCTCGGCGCGCTGCTGCGCGGGGCGGGGCGCGACTCGGCGCGGCACGCCGGCGGCGCGGCGCCGCTCGGCCGCGGCACCACCGCGGCGGTCGTCGTCTACGCGATCGCCAGCGGCGCGCTGCTGCTGCTCTGGCTCGGCCGCATCGTGCTCCGCGTGCCGTCGTTCGCGCGCGACACGTACGCGGTCGCGATCCGCGCCGGCCAGGCGCCGACGGTGGGACTCGTGCTCACGCTGTTCGTGCGCGGCGTCGCGCTCGCGGCGATGCTCGTCGCGCTGCTCGCTCTCGTGCGGCACGCGGCGCGGAGAGCTGCTGGATTGAATTGAGCCGCAGACGAAGCAGAGGGCTGTCCTCTCTGATCGAACCACGGGTTCGAGGTGCTGGGCGAGTACGACTCGGGATCCACCAGCGATGAAGAGGATCTCGAGATCCTTTCAATCGCACTTGGATCCCCCGGGTACTCGCCTGTCACCTCGCCCCATCGATGTTCGCTGCGGCCCTCTGCGTCCGCTGCGGTTCGATCGCTCACCCCGGCCCCCCGCTCGGCACCGGCTGCGCCGACCCCTGCACGGTGAGCGGCTCGTGCGCGTCCGCCTCGATCTCCGCCGCCGCCTCGCGGGTGCCCACGTCCTGCACGCGCGCGACGAGCAGCGCCGCGACGAAGAAGCAGAAGCCGCCGATCATCACCACGTAGAGCGGCGCGTTCGGGTTGTCGCGGCCGAACAGGGCGCGGGTCATCGGCCCGAAGAACAGCGACGCGATGATCTCCGGCGTGACGATGAAGAAGTTGAACACGCCCATGTACACGCCCATCCGCTGCGCCGGCAGCGCGCCCGAGAGGATCGCGTACGGCATCGACAGGATCGACGCCCACGCGACGCCCACCGCGGCCATGCTGAGGAGCAGCAGGTACTGGTTGTGGATCACGTACACGGAGAGCAGCCCGAGCCCGCCGCACACCAGCGCGCCGGCGTGCACCGCCTTGCGGCTCGTCGCCGCGGCGACGCGCGGCAGCACGAGCGCGACGAGGAAGCACGTGATGGAGTAGAACGCCATCGCGAAGCCGCCCCACTCCACCCCCTGCGTGTACGACGCCGACTGCGCGTCGGTGGCGCCGAACACGTGGCGCGCGACGGCGGGAACGAAGAACAGCCACATGCAGAACAGACCGAGCCAGGTCACGAACTGCACGACGGCCAGCTGCTTCATCGTCGCCGGCATGTCGCGCACCGCGTCGACGATCTCGCCGAACAGCGGGCCGATGCCGCGCGACTCGCGGCGCGCGCGCTCGAATGCCGCCATGTCCTCCGGCGGGTGCTCCCCCGTCGTGACCACCGTCCAGATCACCGCGAGGATGAACACGACCGCGCCGAGCTGGAACGAGTACTTCACCGACAGCGGGATGCCGCTCGCCGTGCTGCCGGTGACGCCGAGCTTCCCGAAGATGAACGGCAGCGCGTTCGCCAGGCTCGCCCCGATGCCGATCATGAGCGACTGCATCACGAAGCCGGCCGTGCGCTGCGACGCATCGAGCTTGTCCGCGACGAACGCGCGGAACGGCTCCATCGAGATGTTGATCGACGCGTCGAGCACCCAGAGCAGCGACGCCGCCATGAGGATCGACGACGAGGTCGGCATGACGAACAGCGCGGCCGAGGCGAGGATCGCCCCGGTGAGGAAGTATGGCCGTCGGCGGCCGAGGCGTCCCCACGTGCGGTCGCTCAGCGCGCCGATGATCGGCTGCACGAGGAGCCCGGTCATCGGCGCGGCGAGCCAGAGCCCCGGCACCTGGTCGGAGCGGGCGCCGAGCCGCTCGTAGATCGCCGACATGTTCGCGAGCTGCAGCCCCCAGCCGAACTGGATGCCGAGGAACCCGAAGCTCATGTTGAACAACTGCGGGAAGCTGAGGCGCGGCCTCGCCATCGCGGTTCTCGGTGTGGCGTGAAGGGGAATCGTGCCGGGCGCTCCTGACGGAGCGCCGTCGAACGTTGCATCGTGTCGCGTCGCTCGGCCAGCCACCGGATCCCGACATGCCCCTCACCGCGCACCGCCCCGCCGAGAACCCCATCCTGACGCCGGCGATGCTCCGGCCGTCGCGCCCCGACCTCGAGGTCGTCGGCGTGTTCAATCCTGCAGCGGTGCGGCACGGCGACGAGACGGTCCTGCTGCTGCGCGTGGCGGAGGCGCCGCCGCACGTGCGCGGCGAGGTGGCCGCCGCGGTGTACGAGCCGGAGCGCGGCGAGCTCGCGGTGACGCGATGGCGCGTGACCGACGCGGGCGTCGACGCGCACGACCCGCGCCTCGTCTCGGTCGGCGGACGCACGTGGCTCACCTCGATCTCACACCTGCGCGTCGCGCGCTCGCGGGACGGGATCCACTTCGACGTCGAGCCGACGCCCCCGCTCGCGCCGGCGAACGCGTACGAGGCATTCGGGGTCGAGGACCCGCGCATCACGCGGCTCGACGACACGTACTGGATCAACTACACCGCGGTCTCGCCGCTCGGCATCGCCACGGCGCTCGCGTCGACGCGCGACTTCCGCACGTTCGAGCGGCACGGCGTGATCTTCCCGC
>NZ_CP007127.1 GCF_000522985.1 Gemmatirosa kalamazoonensis | reverse complement strand
GACGATCCATTCAGCCAATAGCGTTAGGCACGCCGGGCCTGTTGGGTCGGTGTCGGGATCGTTGGGGCGCAACGACTTGCAGCGCGGTTGGCGTCGGCCGAGATTGGCGTAGTCGGGTTCTGGACCTTCCCATGACCTTCCCACGCTCGACCTGCCCACCATGCCGACGCTCGCGCGCCCGCTGACGAAGCGCACCATCGACGCGACGGCCCCGCAGCCGTCGCGCGACGTGTTCCTGTGGGACGGCGGCGACGGCGCCGTGAAGGGCTTCGGCCTCCGCGTGCGGCCGAGCGGGCGGAAGACGTTCGTCTTCCAGTACGACGACGTCGGCGGCCGCACGCGGCGCCTCACGCTCGGCGAGTTCGGGCCGATGACGGTTGACCAGGCGCGCGCGGCCGCGCGCGACGCGTACGCCGCCGCGGTGGCGGCGCGGCGCGATCCGGCCGTGCGCGATCCCGCCACGCGCGCGAAGGCGGCGAAGGTGGAGGCGCGCGCCGAGCGGCTCGCGCCGACGGTGCGCGACCTCGCGACACGCTACCTCGAGGACCGCGCGCGGAAGGGGAAGCGTGCGCGCACGATCGCGCAGTTCACCGACATCGTCGAGCGGCTCATCGCGCCCAAGCTCGGCGCGCGGAAGCTGCAGGACGTCACGCGCCGCGACGTCGCGCAGCTGCACCACGAGCTCGGCGACCGGCCGTACATGGCGAACCGCGTGCTGACGGTGCTGCATGCGATGTTCGCGTACGCCGAGCGCGAGGAGCTCCGGCCGGCGCACACGAACCCCGCGGCGCACATCGAGCGGTACCCGGAGCGCTCGCGCGCGCGCGGCGTGCCCGACGCGCAGTACGCCGCGATCGGCACCGCGCTGCGGCGCGCGGCCGCGGACGGGCTGCGCCTGCCGCCGGAGCTGCGCGCGCCGAGCCAGCGGCCGGCGGTGGCGAAGCGCGCGGCGCGCGAGGCCGCGGGGCTGAAGGTGCGCCCGGTCCGCCCGACGCCGTGGGATCCGCGGCTCGTCGCGCTGTTCCGCTTCCTCGCGCTCTCAGGCTGGCGCGAGAGCGAGGCGCGCGCGCTGCGCTGGGCCGACGTCGACCTCGCGCGCGGCGTGGCCACGCTCCAGGAGACGAAGTCGGGAAAGAGCGTGCGCCCGTTAGGCGCGGCGGCGATCGCGGTGCTGCGCGGCCTCGAGGCCGACGCGGGCTCGCCGTACGTGTTCCCCGGCGCGCGGCCCGTCACGCCCGCCAGGCCCGCCAGGCCGCGCAGCCGCCCCGGGACCGAGTGGGCGATCGTGCGCCACGCGGCGGGCCTCGGCATGGCGAAGGACGGCGCGCTGACGCTCCACGGCCTGCGCCACGGCTTCACGACCGTCGCGCGAGGCCTCGGGTACGGCGACCACGTGATCGCGGTGCTGATCGGCCACACCGTCGGCAGCACGATGACCAGCCGCTACGGCGCGGTCCCAGACGTGCTGGTGCGGAAGGCGGCCGACGACGTCGCGCGCGAGATCGCAGCGCTGCTCGACGCGGACCTGACGCCGGCGAAGGTGCTGCCGATCACGCGGCGCGAGGCCTAACGCGAGACCACACCCGCTCCCAATCGAGGAATGCCGACGCCCAACGTACCCGACGTAGCCGATCTACCGGACCACGTGCGCCACGAGCTGCAGCGCATCGCGACGGACCCTCCCGAGGTGCACGCCCCGGAGCTGAACGCCGCTGGCGCGGCGCTGTGGAACGTGTATCGCGACTTCAAGACGCGCCGGGACGGGCGAGCGTTCGCGGCCGAGTTCACCGACCACCGCGGCACGAAGCAGGTGATCCGCGGCTCGAGCTATGGCGAGCTGTATCGTCGTGCCGCGCGCCGCTACCTCGGCATGAGCGACGACGGGGCCGCGGATAGCCGCGCCTAACGGCCGCTGTCGGAGACGAGCACGGCCCCGGTGCAGCCCCGGGGCCGTGCTGCGTTAGGCGACCGACTCGGCCGGAGTCACGCGCTCAGTGCAGCTGCGGCAGTTCAACGCCGAAGTGCCGAGCGGCCAGGCGAGCGAGCTCGTACGCTTGCGGCGCCGCCCCGATGGTCTGCACGGCCGTCGCGATGCCGACAAGGAGGCCGCGCATCGTGATCGGATTGGGTGTCGGCTTGCGTGACTCCACGATCGCGGCGTCGACGGTCTCCTTGATCGGGCCCACCATCGACGTAGAGCCTTCGGATCCCGCGTCCGACTCCTGCGCCTCGAGTAGGCCGCGCAGTTGCTCGAGCGAGTCGCGCAGCGCATCGAGCGCGTCCGGCTGCATAGTCACGGACGCCTGTGCGCCGGCGCCGGCTTGCACGACGCCGACGTCACCGTGAATCACGAGGCTGATGTTGTGGTCTCCGGCGCTCAGCGACGCGTTTGGCGCCCGGTGACTCTCAGCCGGCGCACCGGGCGCGATCGCCTCGAGCGAGAGTTCCGACTGAATGAACGCGAGGCCTTTCGCCTTCGCGTCGGCGAGGATCGCGTCGGGGGCGCGCAGCAACCGTCCGAGACGTTCCAGTGAGACGAAGGGATGGCGGAGTGTCGGTTCCGACGCATCGAACGCGTCGCCGATCGACGCGACGATCGTCGCCACGAGTTCGGCGGATGGCTCGATCGATCGCCGCCGCAGCACCTGCAGCCACGCCTCCAGGGCGGCCCGAAACCCACGCTCGGCAGCCTCCTCGACCAGTCTCGTGGCACCAAGCGTGTGTCGGCCGCTATGCAACATGCCTACACGCGTCTCGCTCGCCTGCAGCGCCTTTAGCTCAGCCGGCAGCGCCGCCAGCGCCTCAGCGAACCGATCAGCGGCGACGCGGGCCGCGATCTCAACGTCGCGCGCCGGCATGACGAGATGGCCGACGCGCTCGAATCCGCGCGGCGTGAACTGGACCTGCAAACCCGAGCCAGGGATGTGCTGAATCCACCCGTGGGCTCGCTCCGCGTTGTCGAAATGCACCATGAAGTGCGGGAGATCGCCAGCACGGAACGCGGCGAATAGCGGCTCGAAGTCCACGCGCGCGTTCAGACCGAGCGGCTCACCGCGCGCCTCGAGCGCGCGCGCCATGTAGCGGAGCACGTCGTCAGCGGAGCCGATAGACGGGACGGCGCGCGGTGCCGTCATGCGCTCCTGCGCAGGGGTGCCGCCTGCGCCGGTTCTGTCGCGAGGCGGTGCACGAGCTCGCGCAACACGTCGAGCAGCTGCAGCGCGTGTGCGGCGTCGCGCCCATGCTCGAGGATCACGAGTGCGGCGAGTCGCTCAGCCTCCGCCGCGAGCGCGTCACATGGCGTGGCGCGCAGCGCGTCGCGATCGGCGCCGAGCAGCTCGAGCCGTGCCGCGGCGACCGCCATGACGCGCGCGCTCCAACGATCGCGCCGCCCGTCCGCGGCGTCGCTCACGCGAGCTTCGCTCCCTGCGTACTCGCTCACTGTCCGCGTCGCGCGGCGCGGCCGTCGTCGACGTTCTCGGTGAACACGCAGACCTTGTGCATGGGCGCTGGCGAGCTCTCGATCACGATGTGCTCGATCCCCACCACGCGGAGCATGTCGCCGAGGTTGTACCCTGAGCCACCCCAGGCACCGGCGCCGAGCAGATCTCCGCGGGAAATCGCCTGGAAAGGCGTGTCGGACTCGAAGTACACGAGCACGTCCTGTGTCGTGCCAGGCTCGTAGATCTCGAGCGCGTAGCGCTTCATGGCCTCAGCGGTTGAGGGTCACGCGCTCTTCCGGCGCTTCGGAGGGTCGTACTCGATCAGCTCCGCCGGCTCTGCCTGCAGCGCGTTGCACAGCGCATCCAGGAGGGTCAGCCGCAGCGTCTTCGCGCGGCCGGTCTCCAGGTCGCTAATCGTTGCCTGACGGACACCGACGCGCTCCGCGAGCTCGAGCTGCGTAAGCTCGCGCTGCTCACGAACTTCCCTGAGGCGGAATCGAATCACCGTAAGCACGGGCGAGAATATACGCCAATTCGTATCTTGCGCGCAATCCGAATTACCGTATATTGAGGCTCACAAGTAACGCGGCGGCCGGGATCGCCCTAGGAAAGTGACCCGACACGCCGCGCCTGCTCACCCTCCGGGGAGGGCTCGCGATGCAAAGATTGCAACGCGGGGCTGCCCCGGTCAACCGGAGGTGCGCCCGCATGCACACGCCGCCAGCCGTCCCCACCATCGCCGACGTCGAGCGCGAGCTGCTCGCCGAGTTCGGCCCCTACCACATCGGCCCGATCTACTACGCGTCGGCCGACGACGCCGCCCGGGCGCGCCGCCTCGAGGCCGAGCGCCGCGTGGCGCACGCCGCCCGCGTCGCGGCGTACCTGGCGTCCCACCCGCGCGACTGCGTCTGGTGCGGGGCGCCGATCGGGGCCGCGCCGTTCACGATGGTCGGACTCGAGCCGATGCACGTCGGCCGCTGTCAGGACCAGTTCCACGCGCTCGCGTACGGCAACGACGGCGACGAGCATGGCGTCGACGCCCTCGAGCTGGAGGCCGCGTAACATGCGCGCCCTCCTCCGACTCACCACGAGCGCGCCGGCATCGCCGGCGCGCCTCAGCCAGGGCACCTACGTCGTCGCGAAGGACCTGCCCGCGGCCGGCCTCCAACGGGGCGACCGGATCCTGGTCTCGCCGCGCGGCCGCGTCTCCCTCCTGCGCACCATCACCGTCGAGCAGCTGGCGCTCGCCGTCCAGGAGACTGACCGATGACGCGCGCCCTCACCCTCAGCCGCGACGGCGCGTCGGCTCGGTTCGGTCATGCGCCGCGCGCGCGCCGCGCACCGACGGCACCGACGGCGCCGTCGGTGCCGCCCACGTCGTTCGCGCCGTTCGCGTCGTTAGGCCCGATCGTTCTGCGCGCGGAGTGCGCCATCTGCGGGCCGTTCGCGGCAGCGCCCGGCGATCTGATCTTGGTGCGGCCCGGTGCCGGACGGCCCGTGGTGCTGCAGCGCGAGCTCCCCGAAGACTACGCGGCCCTGCGCTCGCTCGTCGCTGGCGGGGCGCTGAACGCGCTGGAGACTTCCCCGACGGAGGCGGCGCGCGTGCTCCGAGTGCTCGCGCTGTCCGTCCAGGAGACGGACCGATGACGCCCGCCCTCACTGTGAGCCGCGGTGCGCCGACGCTCGCCGCGGCCGCGGGGCGCGAGCGCGGCGGGGAGCTGCTCGAGCGCGGCGTGTACCTCGCGCCCTACCTGCGCGACGGCCGCCCGGTGCTGCTCGCGATCGACGACGCCGGCGAGCTGCGCGCCGCGCGCACCGTGCCGGCCGACTGGCCCCTCGTGCGTGCGATCGGCGCGCTCGAGGCGCAGCTCGAGCGCATCGCCCCGTCGCGCGCGCCGCGGCGCGTGGAGCTCGTCGTATGCTGAGACACGAGACCGACCCGATGGAGTGCGAGGCGCGCGGGGTGTACGTCGCGCGCCTCCGCGTGGGCGGCCGCGTGCGCGTCGTCGCGATGGGCCATGATGGGGAGCTGGTCGCCGAGTGCTACGTCGCGCCGTGCGCCGACGTGTGGCCGGCGATCGACGCGCTGCGGACGGTGCTCGACACGCTCGACCCGCCGCGGCGCCCCGCGCTCGGCGTCGTGCGCGGCTGCGCGGATGCGTCGTGCCGCGCGCGACGGAGGGCCGCGGCGCACGCGCTCTCGTTAGTCGGCCGATGATCGCGACTAACGGGACCGTCGGTTGCGCGCGCCTCCTCGCTGCCGTGACGCTGCGCTCACAGCTCGCTGGGCCTCCTCGAGCCGGAAGGTGGTCGCGTCCCACAACGGGACGTGAGTCCGCAGGTCCGCGGGCGTGGCCGCGCCGACCTGTCTCGCACGCTGCATGTCCGGCGCACGGTTCAAAAGGATCAACTCGCGTCGAAAGCCGGCCGTGATGAACACGTACAGCTCTTCGTCGCTTAGCTCCTCCCACAGCCGTTCGATCCCGCCGCTGCAGCGGCCGTCGAGCAGCGGCTCGAGCACGCGGATCCACGCGTGATGCGCCCGCCATCCGCTCGACGAGTGTCCCGAGCGCAGCCGATCCAACTTCGTCTCGTCGGCGCCGCTCGCGTCGACGTCCTCGCCGCCCTCGAGTGCGCGCACGAACTGACCGCGTGCGCTCGCTGGGATGTGCTGTCGTGCGATCAGGGCACGCTCGAAGCGCCGCGTGGCGTCCACGACGCGCGGGATACGACCGAGCCGGAGCATCAGGTGCGCGTAATCCGCCATCCACCAGCTGAACCACCGCGGCGCAACGGTGCCGTCTTCGTCGGCGATAGCAAACGGGACAGGCCACAGGCGGGCCGCCGCCTCGAGGAGCTCGAACCCTCGTCCGGCGACGAGATGAACGCCGTCGGGCTGCCACACGGCCAGGACCGGCGGGGTCTCGTCGTAGGCGGCGACGCCCCGGGGCAACAGCTCGCGCGCCATCCACGCACCGTGGACGGCCTCCAGGCCGCGCTCGAACGGGGACAGGAGTGTGTCGCGCAGCTCACTGTGCCGCGCCTCGGGCACGAGCTCCAACAGGCCGCGGAGCGTCGTCTCGCGCAGCGCGCCCGGCTTCTCGTTGAGCAGAAAACTCAGCGTCGCCTTCGTGGTGCCGGCGAGCTGCGCCGCCTCCTCGAGCGTGCGAAGCCCGCGCTCCACGATGGACTCGCGCAGGATGGTCGCGAGTCGTCGACGGTCGGCGATCTCGTACTCAGTGACGCGTGTGCGGCGCGCCGGCGGTGTACGCGACGCGGGAGACGATTGTCGAGGCATAGGCAGGGTGCTCGTTTAGTTAAACGCGAATTTCTGCGCCTACCGTCTAAACGGGTACACCCATAGACTAGCGAAAGTCAACCAGGAGCCACCATGCCCCGCGCCACCACCCCGAAGCCGCCCGCGACGAGCCCCCGCGACGAACGCGTCCCGTTCCCGCGCGCCTGTATGATGCTCCGCCTCTCCCGCGACCAGGTCATGCACCGCCTCGCGATCGGCGAGCTCCAGGGCGGCAAAGAACTGAGTCGGTGGTTCGTCACGCGCGCGTCGATCGAGCGCATGCTCGCCGAGGGACGGAACACGTCGCTGCGCCCGCGGCCTAACGACCGGGCCGACGACCGCGAACGGCCGCGACGCCCGGCCGCCTAACGGAAAACGGCGCCCCCCATGGACGCCGTTTCCCCTCCGATGCGAATCCCATCCCTTTCCCCACACGTGGCGGGGAGTCTTAAGATGCCGGAACGCTCCGATTCGAACAAGCCGCCGGCAGCCGCGGCGCCCTACACCCCGGCGGTGCTGCTCACCGAGATCGATCTCGCGCAGCTGCTCGGTGTGAAGCCGGCCACGCTTCGCGACTGGCGCGTCGACGGCCGCGGGCCCGTGTTCGTGCAGCTCGGCCGACGCGTGCGGTATCGGCCGGCCGACGTCGACCGATGGCTCGACGAGCAGACGCGCCGCTCGACGTCGGACCCTGGGCCCCGTCGACGTCGGAGCGCCTGAGATGGCGCGCCGCACGGAGGGCTCGCGCGTGACGCCGCGCCAACGCCCCCGATTGCTCGGCGCGCTCGCGCTCTGGCGTCGCGAGCTCGCCGCGGGAACGCGCACGATGGCCACGGAGGACGCGCTCGCGCAGGCGGCGCGTTGTGAGGCCACGGCGCTCGAGTGCTTCGCCGACGGCGATCAGGCCACGGCGCAGCGGATGCTCGAGCGCGCGGCCGCGCGGCTGATCCAGCACCGCGCCGCCGTGCGTGAAGCCATCGGGAGGCCGGCGTGACTGCGCGGCACCGGCCGCCCCTGCTCGTCGAAGGCGAGCGCGCCGCACGAGACATCGGGCGGATGAATGGTCGGGCGGGAGTGCGCACGATTCGACCGGTTGATCCGCTGATCACGGAGTTCAATGCGACGCACGCCGTGGTGCTCGTCGGTGGGGAACCTGCCGTGCTGTGCGAAGAGGCTGGCCGCGACGGGCGCCCAACGGTGCGGCTGCTGTCGGTGCGAGCCTTCCGCGAGTGGTTGCGCCCTCGAAGGGCCGACGTCGATCGGTGGCTCGCGTCGCGTGACCGGCGCGAGTATCCGCGCGGGGTGGTCTTCGAGCCGGACGCCGAGATCGCGGGTGCGTTCAACCTGTGGCGTGGCTTCGCGGTCGAACCCGACCCCGCTCCGCACCCGGAGGAACGGTGTGCGCGGTTCCTGGAACACCTGTATGAGAACATCTGCCAGAGCGACGAGCGCCTCTTCGAGTGGGTCGTCGGCTGGCTCGCGCAGATCGTCCAGTCACCACGCACGAAGCTCGGCACGTCGCTGTTTCTTCGCGGGAAGCAGGGCACCGGCAAGACCAAGGTCGGTGAGGCGATGCGGCGGTTGCTCGGTCGGCACTACATGCTCGTGAGTGACCCGCGCTACGTGGTCGGGCGGTTCAACGCCCACCTGGAGAGTCTGCTGCTGCTGCACGCGGACGAGGCATTCTTCGCCGGCGATCCGACGGCCGTGGGGCGCCTCAAGGATCTGGTCACGGGCCACGAGCAGGTTGTGGAGCGCAAGGGCCGTGAACCGGTCGTGGTGAGCAACTACGTCCGGCTGTTAGGCACCGCCGACAGCGTCTGGGTCGTACCGGCGAACGAGCGGGAGAGGCGATTTGCCGTGATCGACGTCGGCGACGCGCACGAGCGGGACTTCCCGTACTTCGCCGCGATCGACCGGGAGCTCGACGCGGGCGGCGCGTCCGCGCTGCTCGCGTATCTGCTCGCGTACGACCTGTCCGCGCTGCAGCTGCGGCAGATCCCCGAGACGCCCGCGCTGATCGACCAGAAGGTGCGAAGCCTCGCGCCGGAAGCCGCATGGTGGCTCGACGTGTTGAAGCGCGGCGAGCTGCCGGCGAGCAGGTTTCGGGACGGACGTACGTGCGAGGTATCGCGCCTGGTAGACGATTACATCGAGCACGCACAGCGCCGCGGCACGCCGCGGCGCGCGTCGGAGGTCGTGCTGGGTGGCTTTCTCAGTAAGCAGGTGCCGGGCGTGGAGCGCGTGCGCCGCACCGCGCCGGACGGCACCCGCCCGTGGGCGTACGTCTTCCCCTCGCTCGCCGAGTGCCGTCAGACCGCGCCGGCGACGTTCCGAGGGTGGAACGATCCTGCCGCGGACTGGAAACCGGCCGATGGCTGACGGCTACGCGCCGTCCTATCTCCGTCCTATCCCGGCGTCGCGTAACTGCGTGCGTCGCTGGCGGTTGTCCTAACTGCCCTATCTGTCCTACCCACTTCAACTCGCCAGCACGCGCGCCGCCGTCGTGCACCTCTCTACCCCCCTCAACAGATAGGACAGATAGGACAGATAGGACACTCCGTTGGGCCGCAACGACGTAGCGCGCCCTATCTGGCGACTGCGCGTCCTATCTCAGATGGGACATCACCGAGCCTCGGAACCTCATAACACTTGAGATGCCGCGCCGATTCGAGAACCTCAGAAAACCTCAGATCGGGTCCCAGAACGTGATAAAACCTCATATCGCGCACGATTCCGCCGAATCAGGCGAGACGGCGCCCGAGGCGAGCGGCGCGCCGCGGAAGACGGCGCTGCACGAGCACCGGCTCCTCTCGGCCGAGGCGCTCGCCCGCGCGATGGCCACGGCCGGTCTCTCGCTCGCGCAGGTGCTGCAGGCGACCGCGCGCCGGGGCCTCAACGCGTTCACGCCACTCAACACCGCCGTGCGCTGGAAGACGGACGCGTACGTGCGCGCCGACGTGCTCGAGGCGCTGAGCGAGCTTCTCCACGTGCCCAAGCCGTTCCTCTCACCGCAGATCCGCCGGTGGGATGCGGAGGACTATGCGCGTGCGCGTGGTCGCCGGGGCGCATGACCGAGCGCGAGCTGGCGGCCTACCGAGACCGCCTGTGCGCGGCGGACACCGTCGCGGACGTCGAGCGTCTGCTCGCGGAGCTGTCGGAGCTGTCGGAGCTGTCGGCGCTGCTCGGCGACGCGCCGGCCGTGCGGGTCCTTCGGCAGGAGGCCGACGAGTGGCGGGCGTTCCTGTGGCAGCTGCACGGGCCCCGAGGACACGGGCTGCGAGGCGCGCAGGGCTGAGATGCCGACGCGCGCCGTCGTGGAGCTGCGACGGCCGCTCACGCCGGCGCAGACACGCGTCCTCGAGCTGCTCGTGGAGGCGCCCGGGTACAAGATCATCGCGGACACGCTCGGCTGCTCGAAGCGGACGGTGCGCGAGCACATCGCCGCGATCGCCGCCACGCTCCCCGAGGACTTCGCGCCCAGCGGCCAACCGAAAGAGCGGGCCACGCTGTACGCGATGCGCGTCTGGGCGCTCGAGCAGATCGCGCGCGCGCGCGCAGCTCGTCGAGGGCGCCGACGGCAACACGTGAAGAAATCTCCGGCCGAATCGTCGAATCTCTATAGGGCGAGCAGGCTAGTGCCGCTCAGCCGAGGCCCGCCCTAGTGTGCGTTCAGGACTCTGCCCGCGGTACACGCCCGCGCGCGGTGTCGTGGGCGCGGCGACGGCCGCGCCACACCTCACCCCCCCTCGAGGCGGAACCGATGAGCGATAGCGATATCTGGGCAGGCTGGAGCGGTGAAGAGCGCGCCGAGTACTCGCGCGTCCTGCGCACCGGCGGCGTCACGAGCGCGGACGCGTACGCGCGCAGCGTGACCGAGCGCCTCGAGGAGCAGGCCCGCACCGCGGACGCGACCGCCGCCCGCGCCGCGGAGCTCGAGCGGATCCGCAGCGGAGGCCGTCCCGCGGCCGTGAACCCGCGCGACGTCGTCGCCATGTCGAAGTACATGGGCGAGATCGGCCGCGGCGAGATCGCGATTCGTGAGGACGCGCCGCTCCTCTCCGACCCCGCCGCGCGCCGGAGCTGTTCGCGCCGCGACATGGGGCAGTACATCGACGAGATCGCGCGCGGCGAGATCATCGTCACCGACTGACCGCACCCCCGTCCATGCCGACCACCCATCCCGCCGGCACCGACGCCGGCCAGTCGTCCCCGATCGACGTCGACGAGCGCCGCAGCGCGGCCGCCGACGCGCTCTCCGCTGCCCGCGCGGAGCTCGCACGCCGCGAGCTGTTGCTGAAGCAGGCCGCGGCCGCCGTCGGCGCCGCCGAGCGGCGCGCCGACGTCGCGGTGCTCGATCCGAGCACCGATCACGCCGCGGTCTCGGAGCTCGCGGCCGCGCAGGCGCGGCACACCACGCTCGCCCGCACCGTCGAGCAGGCGCGCGTCGCCGTCGAGCGCGCGGCCACGTACCAGACGCGCGTCGAGCAGGCGGCCGTCTACGCGCGCGCCGCCCAGGTGGGCGAGGCGATCCTCGCCGACGCGGCGCACGTGGCCGACGCGATGGCGGCACTCGACGCGGCGCTCGGCGCCGTCGACGCGCACGTCGCCGAGCTCGCGCGCATCATCGGCTCGCGCCCCGGCGATTCCCAGGTGCCGCACCAGCTGGCGAAGCAGCTGCGCACCACCCCGGCCGCTCGCGTGGTGGCGTACGCACGCGACGCAATGGCGCATCTGCGCGGCACGATCGCGGCGCAGGCGCACTTCCCACCGGTGCCGTCGGCGCCGGTGCCTAACAGCAACTGAGGGTTGCCCCCATGAGCGTCGTCGCCGGCCCTGGGATCGCGTTCGCGATCGATTCTCGGCCCGCTGAGGAGGGGCGGGACCGCGTCGTCCGCGCGTTCAGCGACATTCAGGGCGGCGCGCGCTCCGCCGCGAGCGGCGTCGACCAGGCGAACAACGCGCTGAACAACCTCGGTGCCGGCGGGAGCCGCGCCAGCACCGCCACGCGCGGCGCCGCGGACGGACTCGGGAAGCTCAGCGCCGCCGGCGCGGGCGCCTCGAACACCGCGCTGAGTCTGACGCACGCGTTCAACGGGCTGGCGGCGTCGTCGCTCGGCCTGAACCAGTCGCTCGGGACGCTCGCCGGGAACCTGCTCCCGTTCGCCATCGGCCAGACTGCGACCGCCGGCGTGCTGCTCGGCGTCACGGCGATGGCGCGCGCGTGGGACGCGTACAGCGAGTCGGCCGACCGGGCGGCGAAGGCGACGAAAGAGGCCGCGGAGAAGATGCAGCAGTCGATCGACAACCTCGTGAACTCGGGGTCGTTCGAGAAGCTCGCCCAGCAGTACCGCGATGCGACGTTAGGCACGCGCGCCCACGGCGGCGCGGACGGCCTCAACGCGCTCGTGGCGAGTCGTGCGCAGCTGGAGGCCGAGCGGGCGCGCCTGCGCCAGAAGACCGCGGGGCAGGGCGCGTTCTCCGCGGGTGAGGATCTCGCCGGCGTCCAGAACCTCGGCGATCCGACCGTCAGCCGCATCAAGAGCCTGACGAGCGCGATCGATGCCATCGACCAGAAGATCATCGCGGCGTCCGCCCAGGCGGAGCAGGCCTACCAGGCGATCTTCAATCCGAACAACGGCCTCACGACCGCCGAGCGGGGGCTTCCGATCGTCGTCACGGCCAAGAGCCTGACGGCCGAGTACCGCGAGCACAAGAAAGAGCTGAAGGAGATCGCCGACACGATCAAGCGGTACGACGAGGGCCTGAAGAAGATCGCGGCCGATGAGGAGCGCGTGCGCGCGGCCGACCGCCGCAAGGCTGCCGGCGTGCTCAATGACAACGCGCTCGACGCATCCATCGCCAAGGATCTGCGCACCGTCGGCGAGCAGCGGCGCGCGTTCGAGGCGTCGATCAACGCGGACGCACAGCACGCGCTCGGCCTCATGTCGACGACGCTCCTGCAGTCGTTCGACGAGACGCTCGATCAGCTCGCGGGCGGACCGTTCTACCGCAGCGTCGCGAACGGCCTCGCCGACGCCGTCGGGCAAGGCGTGGTGCGCGGGCTGGAGACTGGCACGTTAGGCGGTCGCGAGTTCTGGCAGTCGATCGGCCACATGGGCGAGCAGCTCGTGGGCGATGCGCTGCAGCGCGCGCTATCGAAGGTGTCGAAGGCCGACGTCGGGAAGTACGGCGGTGCAGCGCTCGCCGGCGGCTTCGCTGGCTACGGCATCGGCTACGGCACCGGCAACGCGGCTGAGGGGTTCGTGGGCGGGGCCGTCGGCGGCGCGCTCACCGGCGCGAGTGTCGGCGGCGTTCCCGGTGCCGTCGTTGGTGGCCTGGTGGGCGCGCTCGCCGGGCTTACGGGCGCGCACAGGAAGGCCCAGGAAGCGGCGGAAGCGATGGCGCGCGCCCAGGAGGCGTACGTCGCGAACTTCGAGAGTTTCGATCGCGCGATGCGCGGCACCGGCACCGCGCTCGAGGACGCGCAGGCCGCGATCCGCGCGCAGGCCGACAAGCTGCGCGCCGACGCCGCGGAGGTGTTCAAGGGCTCGGCGTTCCGCGATAACCAGGCGCTCATCGCCTCGAAGACGAACGCGATCACCGCGGCCGAAGCGGCGGGGCTCCAGCGCAACGCGTTGGAGTTTGCCCAGTCGAAGTTCGACTTCTTCGAGCAGCAGCGCGCCGAGCAGCTGCGGCTGCGCGGGCTCGCCGAGGAGGCCGACGCCATCGAGCGGCAGGTCGCGAACACGAAGGAGCTGGCGGACGCGATCAAGCTGTACGGCGCCGACGTGCGCGATACCGTGCTCGCCACGCAGCAGGCGCGCGAGGAAGAGCGCAGGAAGCAGGAGGCCGCGGCGGCCGAGGCGGCGCGGGCGCAGGCCTTCGAGGATGAGCGTGCGCGGGAGTTCCAGCGCGGCGCCGACGCCGCGGCGAACGCGACGCGCGACAAGCAGGCCGCCGACGCCGAGCGCGATCGCGCGAAGAGCCTGGAGGACTACAACCGCGCGTCGCGCGAGGACCTGCACTACCGCCAGCTCGTCGCCCAGGGGCGCACCGCGGAGGCGGACGCGTATCAGCGCCGCATCCACGACGAGCGCGAGCTCGGCGACGCAATCCTGCACGGCGCGGACGCCGCGACCCAGGCGGAGATCATCTACACGGAGGCGATGGAGGCGCAGGCGGCTGCGACGAAGCGCGCCGCCGACGCGGCGAGGGCGGCCGCCGCGGCCGAGTCGTCGCTCGCGTCGTCGCGCCTCGACCTGCTCGCGCAGCGCAACGGCGCGCTGGGCATCGATCCCACGCTCGGGCTGCAGCAGCAGGCCGCGCTGGCGATGCTCAACGGCAACGCCGCGCGCGCGCTCGACGGCGCGAACATCGCCGACCCGGCGAGCCTGACGAGCGCGATCGACGCATGGCTGAAGGAGGCGCTCGACCCGGCACGCCTCGGCCAGGCCGATCAGGACACGCTCAACGATCTTCGTGACACGGCGTCGACGCTCCTCAATCTGCGGAGCGCCGCGAAGGCGTTAGGCGGGAACGCGGGACTCGCCGGCTTCCAGGCGGCCGGTGGGCTCAGCGTGCAGCACAGCGACGTGATCAAGGATTCGCTCGCGTCGGCGTTCACCGGGTTCAGCGTGTCACAGGCGAACGAGTCGAACGGGCTCGCGCGCACCGCGAACGCGTACCTGCTCCGCATCGCCGACAACACGGATGCGCTGAAGTTCTTCGACGGCTTTACGAGCGGGTGGACGGGAGAGCTCACGGTGACGGTGCGCGCCGCGCCGGGCACGGGGCGCGACTCGCGCCAGATCGTCGACGAGCTTGATCGCCGTCTCAACGGGCGGCTGCGCATGCAGGAGCGCGCCGGCGGGCGCTCGTCGATTACCTGATCCCGGCGGACAGCAGTCGCGCGGAAGACATGGCCGCGCGTGAACGCATAGACGGCGTGTGACGCTCGCGTGACGCGGCCGACGAGAATGGGGCCTCCCAACCTGGAGGCCCCATGTCGTTTCTGTCGCCCGCCGATCTCGACGCGCTGATCTACGCGCTGCTCACCCGGTCCCAGCTCGCCGAAGACGAGCGCCGCGCGCTCATCCTCGAGCTGGTGTCGCGGCGTCGCACCGGCGAAACCGGCGCCCGACCTTCCCATGACCTTCCCAAATCCGCGGCCACCCTGGACTCGCCTAACGGTCCGTCCCGTAAGTAGCTGTGACGCTTCACGTTCTGAGGCAGCACGCGCCGGCGGCCGACGTTCGGACGATCCATCAGCAATAGCGTTAGGCACGCCGGGCCTGTTGGGGTCGGTGTCGGGGATCGTTGGGGCGCAACGACTTGCAGCGCGGTTGGCGTCGGCCGAGATTGGGCGTAGTCGGGTTCTGGACCTTCCCATGACCTTCCCACGCTCGACCTGCCCACCATGCCGACGCTCGCGCGCCCGCTGACGAAGCGCACCATCGACGCGACGGCCCCGCAGCCGTCGCGCGACGTGTTCCTGTGGGACGGCGGCGACGGCGCCGTGAAGGGCTTCGGCCTCCGCGTGCGGCCGAGCGGGCGGAAGACGTTCGTCTTCCAGTACGACGACGTCGGCGGCCGCACGCGGCGCCTCACGCTCGGCGAGTTCGGGCCGATGACGGTTGACCAGGCGCGCGCGGCCGCGCGCGACGCGTACGCCGCCGCGGTGGCGGCGCGGCGCGATCCGGCCGTGCGCGATCCCGCCACGCGCGCGAAGGCGGCGAAGGTGGAGGCGCGCGCCGAGCGGCTCGCGCCGACGGTGCGCGACCTCGCGACACGCTACCTCGAGGACCGCGCGCGGAAGGGGAAGCGTGCGCGCACGATCGCGCAGTTCACCGACATCGTCGAGCGGCTCATCGCGCCCAAGCTCGGCGCGCGGAAGCTGCAGGACGTCACGCGCCGCGACGTCGCGCAGCTGCACCACGAGCTCGGCGACCGGCCGTACATGGCGAACCGCGTGCTGACGGTGCTGCATGCGATGTTCGCGTACGCCGAGCGCGAGGAGCTCCGGCCGGCGCACACGAACCCCGCGGCGCACATCGAGCGGTACCCGGAGCGCTCGCGCGCGCGCGGCGTGCCCGACGCGCAGTACGCCGCGATCGGCACCGCGCTGCGGCGCGCGGCCGCGGACGGGCTGCGCCTGCCGCCGGAGCTGCGCGCGCCGAGCCAGCGGCCGGCGGTGGCGAAGCGCGCGGCGCGCGAGGCCGCGGGGCTGAAGGTGCGCCCGGTCCGCCCGACGCCGTGGGATCCGCGGCTCGTCGCGCTGTTCCGCTTCCTCGCGCTCTCAGGCTGGCGCGAGAGCGAGGCGCGCGCGCTGCGCTGGGCCGACGTCGACCTCGCGCGCGGCGTGGCCACGCTCCAGGAGACGAAGTCGGGAAAGAGCGTGCGCCCGTTAGGCGCGGCGGCGATCGCGGTGCTGCGCGGCCTCGAGGCCGACGCGGGCTCGCCGTACGTGTTCCCCGGCGCGCGGCCCGTCACGCCCGCCAGGCCCGCCAGGCCGCGCAGCCGCCCCGGGACCGAGTGGGCGATCGTGCGCCACGCGGCGGGCCTCGGCATGGCGAAGGACGGCGCGCTGACGCTCCACGGCCTGCGCCACGGCTTCACGACCGTCGCGCGAGGCCTCGGGTACGGCGACCACGTGATCGCGGTGCTGATCGGCCACACCGTCGGCAGCACGATGACCAGCCGCTACGGCGCGGTCCCAGACGTGCTGGTGCGGAAGGCGGCCGACGACGTCGCGCGCGAGATCGCAGCGCTGCTCGACGCGGACCTGACGCCGGCGAAGGTGCTGCCGATCACGCGGCGCGAGGCCTAACGCGAGACCACACCCGCTCCCAATCGAGGAATGCCGACGCCCAACGTACCCGACGTAGCCGATCTACCGGACCACGTGCGCCACGAGCTGCAGCGCATCGCGACGGACCCTCCCGAGGTGCACGCCCCGGAGCTGAACGCCGCTGGCGCGGCGCTGTGGAACGTGTATCGCGACTTCAAGACGCGCCGGGACGGGCGAGCGTTCGCGGCCGAGTTCACCGACCACCGCGGCACGAAGCAGGTGATCCGCGGCTCGAGCTATGGCGAGCTGTATCGTCGTGCCGCGCGCCGCTACCTCGGCATGAGCGACGACGGGGCCGCGGATAGCCGCGCCTAACGGCCGCTGTCGGAGACGAGCACGGCCCCGGTGCAGCCCCGGGGCCGTGCTGCGTTAGGCGACCGACTCGGCCGGAGTCACGCGCTCAGTGCAGCTGCGGCAGTTCAACGCCGAAGTGCCGAGCGGCCAGGCGAGCGAGCTCGTACGCTTGCGGCGCCGCCCCGATGGTCTGCACGGCCGTCGCGATGCCGACAAGGAGGCCGCGCATCGTGATCGGATTGGGTGTCGGCTTGCGTGACTCCACGATCGCGGCGTCGACGGTCTCCTTGATCGGGCCCACCATCGACGTAGAGCCTTCGGATCCCGCGTCCGACTCCTGCGCCTCGAGTAGGCCGCGCAGTTGCTCGAGCGAGTCGCGCAGCGCATCGAGCGCGTCCGGCTGCATAGTCACGGACGCCTGTGCGCCGGCGCCGGCTTGCACGACGCCGACGTCACCGTGAATCACGAGGCTGATGTTGTGGTCTCCGGCGCTCAGCGACGCGTTTGGCGCCCGGTGACTCTCAGCCGGCGCACCGGGCGCGATCGCCTCGAGCGAGAGTTCCGACTGAATGAACGCGAGGCCTTTCGCCTTCGCGTCGGCGAGGATCGCGTCGGGGGCGCGCAGCAACCGTCCGAGACGTTCCAGTGAGACGAAGGGATGGCGGAGTGTCGGTTCCGACGCATCGAACGCGTCGCCGATCGACGCGACGATCGTCGCCACGAGTTCGGCGGATGGCTCGATCGATCGCCGCCGCAGCACCTGCAGCCACGCCTCCAGGGCGGCCCGAAACCCACGCTCGGCAGCCTCCTCGACCAGTCTCGTGGCACCAAGCGTGTGTCGGCCGCTATGCAACATGCCTACACGCGTCTCGCTCGCCTGCAGCGCCTTTAGCTCAGCCGGCAGCGCCGCCAGCGCCTCAGCGAACCGATCAGCGGCGACGCGGGCCGCGATCTCAACGTCGCGCGCCGGCATGACGAGATGGCCGACGCGCTCGAATCCGCGCGGCGTGAACTGGACCTGCAAACCCGAGCCAGGGATGTGCTGAATCCACCCGTGGGCTCGCTCCGCGTTGTCGAAATGCACCATGAAGTGCGGGAGATCGCCAGCACGGAACGCGGCGAATAGCGGCTCGAAGTCCACGCGCGCGTTCAGACCGAGCGGCTCACCGCGCGCCTCGAGCGCGCGCGCCATGTAGCGGAGCACGTCGTCAGCGGAGCCGATAGACGGGACGGCGCGCGGTGCCGTCATGCGCTCCTGCGCAGGGGTGCCGCCTGCGCCGGTTCTGTCGCGAGGCGGTGCACGAGCTCGCGCAACACGTCGAGCAGCTGCAGCGCGTGTGCGGCGTCGCGCCCATGCTCGAGGATCACGAGTGCGGCGAGTCGCTCAGCCTCCGCCGCGAGCGCGTCACATGGCGTGGCGCGCAGCGCGTCGCGATCGGCGCCGAGCAGCTCGAGCCGTGCCGCGGCGACCGCCATGACGCGCGCGCTCCAACGATCGCGCCGCCCGTCCGCGGCGTCGCTCACGCGAGCTTCGCTCCCTGCGTACTCGCTCACTGTCCGCGTCGCGCGGCGCGGCCGTCGTCGACGTTCTCGGTGAACACGCAGACCTTGTGCATGGGCGCTGGCGAGCTCTCGATCACGATGTGCTCGATCCCCACCACGCGGAGCATGTCGCCGAGGTTGTACCCTGAGCCACCCCAGGCACCGGCGCCGAGCAGATCTCCGCGGGAAATCGCCTGGAAAGGCGTGTCGGACTCGAAGTACACGAGCACGTCCTGTGTCGTGCCAGGCTCGTAGATCTCGAGCGCGTAGCGCTTCATGGCCTCAGCGGTTGAGGGTCACGCGCTCTTCCGGCGCTTCGGAGGGTCGTACTCGATCAGCTCCGCCGGCTCTGCCTGCAGCGCGTTGCACAGCGCATCCAGGAGGGTCAGCCGCAGCGTCTTCGCGCGGCCGGTCTCCAGGTCGCTAATCGTTGCCTGACGGACACCGACGCGCTCCGCGAGCTCGAGCTGCGTAAGCTCGCGCTGCTCACGAACTTCCCTGAGGCGGAATCGAATCACCGTAAGCACGGGCGAGAATATACGCCAATTCGTATCTTGCGCGCAATCCGAATTACCGTATATTGAGGCTCACAAGTAACGCGGCGGCCGGGATCGCCCTAGGAAAGTGACCCGACACGCCGCGCCTGCTCACCCTCCGGGGAGGGCTCGCGATGCAAAGATTGCAACGCGGGGCTGCCCCGGTCAACCGGAGGTGCGCCCGCATGCACACGCCGCCAGCCGTCCCCACCATCGCCGACGTCGAGCGCGAGCTGCTCGCCGAGTTCGGCCCCTACCACATCGGCCCGATCTACTACGCGTCGGCCGACGACGCCGCCCGGGCGCGCCGCCTCGAGGCCGAGCGCCGCGTGGCGCACGCCGCCCGCGTCGCGGCGTACCTGGCGTCCCACCCGCGCGACTGCGTCTGGTGCGGGGCGCCGATCGGGGCCGCGCCGTTCACGATGGTCGGACTCGAGCCGATGCACGTCGGCCGCTGTCAGGACCAGTTCCACGCGCTCGCGTACGGCAACGACGGCGACGAGCATGGCGTCGACGCCCTCGAGCTGGAGGCCGCGTAACATGCGCGCCCTCCTCCGACTCACCACGAGCGCGCCGGCATCGCCGGCGCGCCTCAGCCAGGGCACCTACGTCGTCGCGAAGGACCTGCCCGCGGCCGGCCTCCAACGGGGCGACCGGATCCTGGTCTCGCCGCGCGGCCGCGTCTCCCTCCTGCGCACCATCACCGTCGAGCAGCTGGCGCTCGCCGTCCAGGAGACTGACCGATGACGCGCGCCCTCACCCTCAGCCGCGACGGCGCGTCGGCTCGGTTCGGTCATGCGCCGCGCGCGCGCCGCGCACCGACGGCACCGACGGCGCCGTCGGTGCCGCCCACGTCGTTCGCGCCGTTCGCGTCGTTAGGCCCGATCGTTCTGCGCGCGGAGTGCGCCATCTGCGGGCCGTTCGCGGCAGCGCCCGGCGATCTGATCTTGGTGCGGCCCGGTGCCGGACGGCCCGTGGTGCTGCAGCGCGAGCTCCCCGAAGACTACGCGGCCCTGCGCTCGCTCGTCGCTGGCGGGGCGCTGAACGCGCTGGAGACTTCCCCGACGGAGGCGGCGCGCGTGCTCCGAGTGCTCGCGCTGTCCGTCCAGGAGACGGACCGATGACGCCCGCCCTCACTGTGAGCCGCGGTGCGCCGACGCTCGCCGCGGCCGCGGGGCGCGAGCGCGGCGGGGAGCTGCTCGAGCGCGGCGTGTACCTCGCGCCCTACCTGCGCGACGGCCGCCCGGTGCTGCTCGCGATCGACGACGCCGGCGAGCTGCGCGCCGCGCGCACCGTGCCGGCCGACTGGCCCCTCGTGCGTGCGATCGGCGCGCTCGAGGCGCAGCTCGAGCGCATCGCCCCGTCGCGCGCGCCGCGGCGCGTGGAGCTCGTCGTATGCTGAGACACGAGACCGACCCGATGGAGTGCGAGGCGCGCGGGGTGTACGTCGCGCGCCTCCGCGTGGGCGGCCGCGTGCGCGTCGTCGCGATGGGCCATGATGGGGAGCTGGTCGCCGAGTGCTACGTCGCGCCGTGCGCCGACGTGTGGCCGGCGATCGACGCGCTGCGGACGGTGCTCGACACGCTCGACCCGCCGCGGCGCCCCGCGCTCGGCGTCGTGCGCGGCTGCGCGGATGCGTCGTGCCGCGCGCGACGGAGGGCCGCGGCGCACGCGCTCTCGTTAGTCGGCCGATGATCGCGACTAACGGGACCGTCGGTTGCGCGCGCCTCCTCGCTGCCGTGACGCTGCGCTCACAGCTCGCTGGGCCTCCTCGAGCCGGAAGGTGGTCGCGTCCCACAACGGGACGTGAGTCCGCAGGTCCGCGGGCGTGGCCGCGCCGACCTGTCTCGCACGCTGCATGTCCGGCGCACGGTTCAAAAGGATCAACTCGCGTCGAAAGCCGGCCGTGATGAACACGTACAGCTCTTCGTCGCTTAGCTCCTCCCACAGCCGTTCGATCCCGCCGCTGCAGCGGCCGTCGAGCAGCGGCTC